>CAYSUA010000041.1:0-17925 GCA_964433795.1 uncultured Desulfobacteraceae bacterium
ATACAATTTTTTTAACGCCTAATAATCAGGCCTTTTTCGGACAGAAACTAGTTAAATTAGCCACAGACCCACACAGACAAACACAGACGTTTACCCGATTTTCTTTTGCCTACGTGGGAAAAAGAATAAAGAGCTGTCCTAAAAAGGAAATTCCTATACTATCAAGTTAGATTCGATTTTTATCATAATCAGGGTGGCTCATATGAACCACCCTGTTGATAAGGGTATCATTTGGGTCCGCCTCTGCCGCCTCTTCCCATGCCGCGTCCTTGACCGGAACCGGAACCATCGGCCGGCGCATTTGCAGGGCGACCACTGTATTGTTGGCGTTCCTCCGGTGTCATGTCTTGCAGCCGTTCCTGCCACTCGTCTCTGAATGCAGTTCGCTCCTCACTCGTAGCACTTTGCATGGTGCCGCGCATGGATGCCAACTCCTCATTGGTATACGTACTGAAATCCACCCCCCAGGCAGGAGTAATTCCAATCATTAAAGCTAATACCAAACCGATAACTGATAGTGATTTCATCCTCATACTAAGATTCTCCTTTCGTGATGGTTTTATCTTAAGAGCTAAATATCTTTAAAAGGTTACAATAGGATGCAAGCATGTATTTAATCTTTCATTTCAGGCAGTTTCTTCTATTGCTTTTGCATCGCAATCAGTATGCCAATATATTCAATGGGCGACACATCTTATCTAATCACCTAATTTTTAAGGAATTATTGCTTATGTGATTTTATTGAATGCGCCATGAGGCGTTTGCTATGGAATCAAGACTGGATAAATAATATCCAAAAGAAATAGTCTGATTCCATCAGGCGGGTATAAAGTATCCAATATTTCTGTGGATGGATTCTAAGGAGATGTAGCGAAATTCACATTACGTTTCATCCAAAACTTTCCTGATGGTTCTTGCCATTTTACCCATAATAATCGGTTTCATGAGGTAGGCACTTATTCCCATGGCTTTAGCCGTATGTTCATCAATCTGATCACTGAATCCGGTGCATAAGATTATGGGGATGTCTGAGCGGATGGACATTATTTCTTTGGCCAGCTCTTTGCCGGTCATGTTGGGCATGGTCATATCTGTAATGATCAGATCGAAAGAATCTGGGTTATTACGAAAAGCTTCAAGCGCTTCTATGCTGCTTGTTCGAGCTGTCACTTTATATCCAAGCTTCGTGAGCATGGATTGAATACCCTCGATTGCACTCTTTTCATCATCTACGATAAGAATTCTCTCCGTACCTCCGGCCAACTGAGCCGCAATCTCACTAACCGTAAAGATCTCCGCCTCTGTTTTAGGAAACAGCACATGAAACGTGGTCCCCTTCCTTAATTCACTTTCAACAACGATATCGCCGCCATGGCTCTTCACAATGCCATGGGCGACCGCCAATCCCATACCCGTTCCCTCAGAACCTTTTGTGGTAAAATAGGGTTCAAAGATTCTGTTTATGACTTCAGGATCTATCCCATGCCCTGTATCCCTTATGGTCAGTCTTAAATGAGATCCGGGATTCAATCCTTCAAATTGCTCGGCGGCATCGGAATCAAGATATTCATCGACCAAGCTTACTTCCAGAGCCCCGCCTTTCTCACTCATGGCGTGTCCGGCGTTGACTCCGAGATTCATAATTATCTGATGGATCTGGGTCGGATCGGCAAGTATCGTATCTGATTCAACTTCAATATTTTCTCGAATTTCAATGGTTGAGGGTAAGGAAGATCTGAGTAGCCTGAGAACTTCCCTGAGTAAAGGGCCTATCTTTATTGATGCCCGTTCCTGTTCTCTCATGCGGCTGAACGTAAGAACCTGCTTGACCAGATCTCTTGCGCGAGTACCGGCTTGAAATATCTCTTTAAGACTATGATGCAGGGGGTTGTCCGGAGAGATGTCCATCATGGCCAATTCAGAATGTATCATGATCGGGGAGAGGATGTTGTTGAAGTCATGGGCGATCCCTCCTGCCAATTTACCGATTGCCTCCATCTTTTGGGCCTGTTGGAGCTGAGTTTCCATTTTCTTCAAATCGGTTGTATCCCTGAAAATAGTCATCTTTGAAATAGATCCGTCTTCGTGAACAATGGGCGAGTTGGAAACATGGTAAGAACGATGATCTTTTGGGCTGACAATATCTTTTTCATAATATATACCCTGCACTATCTTATGATGCATACACCATGGGCATCTTTCATCCAAATCGTGCAAGGCATTGAAACATTGCTCTCCTGTGGCATCGCGGCCCGTTCTCTTGATCATGGCCGGATTCATATATTCAACACGGAAATCCTGAGAGCAAATATAAATCAGCTCTTTCATCGATTCCATCATAGATCGATATTTTGTTTCACTTTCTCGCAGTTCCTTCTCTGCATGCTTATGCTCCGAAATATCCATTATATTACCGATGACCTTGGTAATCCTTCCGCCATCAAATACCGGCTCGGCCACAGTTCGAATCCATATCCGGCGGCCACTTGCTGTAGTGAATGGAAAATTAAAATCGTACGCTATCCCATCCTTGGCACACTTTTTAAAGGCATTTAAAATCACCGGGCGATCCTCGGGATCATAACAATCCAAACTGCGTTCGATGTGTTCTTTGGAACCGTATGGGGCATCAGTCGGATCAAAACCGTGAATACGATAAACTTCTTCCGTCCAGTGCATGGTTTGTTTTTCCACATCCCATTCCCAGCCGCCGATTTTAGTCAGTTTTTGAGTGACCTTCAAAAGTGCCTCACTTTGCCGCAAGGCCTCCTCGGCTTGTTTGCGCTCGGTGATGTCTTCCCCGATGGAGATCAGCATATGTCTTTTCTCATTTTCTCCTTCATACATACCCGTTGTCTGCCATGAAATAAATTTCTCATTACCATTTTTTGTAAAGATCGGGTTGACATATGAGTGAGCTATCTTTCCCCATGCATCTTTCCAGACCTTATCCATCTCATCGAATATTTCAGGTTTAAAGAATATCCTGAACCAATCTTTTTCCATCACCTCTTTCCTCTTGAAGCCTGTTATCTTCTCTGCACCCTTATTGAATATCCTGATCTTGTGATTCTTATCAAGGCCGACAATTATCGCGTTGCTTGTACTGGTAATTTTTTCGGATAATTCAAGCTGTTCGTTCAGATCTTCTGCTACCTGCTTGCACCGGACTGTTTCTTCTTCAAGCTCTATTACTCTTTTTTCTAATTCTTCGTATGTTGGTTTTCTAGTCACTTTAAGATCCTTCAAATTGATAGCTGTATAAACTCGTAAGATACAGCCCCAATTAAGTAAAAATACCGGATATAATGTGAATCCGTTTATGGACAACAGAAGATGCTATTTCCATGATAAATCCCTTGAATCCAACGGCGTAGTTTTATTCTAAAAATTGAATACCTTTGCTTCCGCCGCCATATCAATCAAGTGAGGCCCGCCATCCAATTGCATATTACTGAAGAATTTTGCTTCATCTATTTGACGGTTTTTTGCACAGGGTGTGCAAATTCCGATTTCAACCTCATTTTCGACCAAATACGGCAGGTAGTCTTGTGGACAATCGGCTGTTGTTGTTTTGATGGTGAGATCTCGTTTCTTATTCGCCCACATCACTCCGCCATCTATAAAGAATAGGTCCACATGATGGCCTTTCGAATGAGCGATCTTGGCAAATTGAAAACATCGGGTTGCGGCTTCATTATCATCTTTGCTTAAAATAAATAGAAAATTAGACATAATCTCCTCCCTGTTTTATTTTTCATCCAGCACCTCCCGGATGGTATTTGCTATTTCACTCATCACGATCGGTTTCATTACAAAGGCACTGATACCCATCTCTTTCGCTTTCTTTTCATCAATCTGTTCGCTGAATCCTGTACAAAGAATGATTGGGATGTCAGGACGAATTTTCAGGAGCTCCTTTGCCAATATGTCGCCGGTCATATTGGGCATAGTCATATCTGTGATGACCCCGTCGAAAGCATCTGGATTGTGGCGGAAAGCCTCCAGAGCTTCGATACTGCTCGTCCGTGCGGTGACCTTATAACCAAGGTTTCCCAATATTGGTTGAATGGCATCAACCGCGACCTTTTCATCATCGACAAAAAGAATTCTTTCTGTTCCCCTTGGGAGTTTAGCTGCAATCTCGACGACAGATGGGATTTCCGCCTCAATCCTTGGCAGGTAAACGTTGAAAGTGGTTCCTTTACCAAGGTCACTCTCCACAATGATATCACCACCGTAGCTCTTAACGATACCGTGAATTAACGCTAACCCCATCCCTGTTCCTTCTCCGGGTCCCTTTGTCGTGAAATAGGGTTCAAAGATCCTTTTCATCGTTTCACCATCAATCCCGGAACCGGTATCGCCTACGATCAGCTTCAGGTAAGAACCGGGTTTCAACTCGGGATACTGTGCGGCAGCTTTTGAATCAAGATCTTCCTGGACTAAACCCACTATAAGGGCGCCCCCATTCTCTCTCATTGCATAGGCCGCATTAGTGCCCAGATTCAACATTATCTGATGAACCTGGGTTGGATCCGCTAATACCGTATCTGATTCAGCTTCAAGGTTTTGTTGAATATCAATGGTTGTTGGAATGGATGATCTGAGCATTTTAAGAACTTCCTTGAGAATAGGAGTTATTCTCACTGCTGCCCGATCTCCTTCCCTTTTGCGGCTAAAAATAAGAATCTGCTTAACCAGGTCTCTTGCTCGTTCACCGGCTTTGAATATTTCTCTCAAATTATGCTGCAAGGGACTTTCAGGCGGAAGATCCATCATAGACATTTCTGAATGTATCATAATTGGGGAAAGGATATTGTTAAAATCATGAGCAATCCCTCCTGCCAGGGTGCCGATGGATTCCATCTTCTGGGCCTGCTGGAGTTGAGATTCAAGCTTTGCTTTTTCTTCTTCAATTCGTTTGCGGTCACTAATATCTCGAATAATTGCAAGTACAGCCGGCTTTTCTTCATATTCGATTACACGACTGCTCGTTTCAATTGGGAGAATACTTCCATCTCGCTTGATGTGATTTGATTCAAAGACAATGTGTCCCAATTGGTTCAACTTGTTTAATCGTTCTTGCATCAAGGCTGAATTCTCTGAACTGATAAAATCTGTTAGTTTCATTTCTGAAAATTCTTCACGACTATAACCAAGGCGGTCACAGTGAATTTGGTTAACGTCTAGGATTTGTCCCTCAAAATCGTGAACATAGATACCATCGCCTGCACTTTCAAATAGTAATTTGTATCGTCTTTCGGACTTTTTCAGCGTCTTCTCCATTTGCCTTTTTTCTGTATCGTCATGAAAGACAAGGACAACACCGATGATATCCCCTTGATCGTTCCGAATCGGCGAACCACTATCGGCAATAAGGTACTCATCTCCGCCCTTCGATATTAAGACTGTATGGTTTGCAAGACCAACAATAGTGCCTTCCCGAATGACTCTTTCAACAGGGCTTTCCCCTCTGCTGCGGGTTTTCTCATTAATAATGTTAAATACTTCGATGATAGGACGTCCTTCTGCCTCTGAAAAACTCCAGCCGGTAAGCTTTTCTGCTATAGGGTTCATTCGTGTGACGAACCCTTCGGTATCTGTTGCTATAACTGCATCCCCTATTGATTTGAGTGTTATGGATAGATTTTCCTCACTTTTTTGCAGCGCCCTAATCGCTTCGTGGAGCAATAGAAGATTCTTTACTCGTTGGTTGTCGAAATGCCAAAAAGATATTCCAATGGCCAAGAATAGTAATATGGAAATAACGATCAAGAGTACTTGCGTGTATCTAAAACTACTCAAATCCTTTGCCATTATCTGCTGGAGTTTGGTTTCAACTTCGTCAGCCTCTTTAAGAAAGCTCCGAAATACACGATCATAGCGCTGGTCAATATCGGTGCCGATACCAGAGAGTCCTTTTGTGTCTAACCTTGTTTGGGTAATTTCCCTGTACTCTTTCAGTTTTCCCTGAACATTTTTTATCTTCCTGCGCATTTCAGCATCGTCAAGGGGTATAAAAATCCCTTCCGGGTTTTCCCCCCCTACCAACATGGCTTTCGCATACCACTCAGCCTGGTCCTGATGTTTCCAAACTTCGCTAATATCCGCATAGCGATCACCGCTTATGATCTCCTCAAACCAAAGATGAGCGGTAGTAGCCTCCAGCTTAATTTCCATGGCAGCATCTACCAATGGCGCATACACTTTAACCATTCGATCGCCTTTGAAGAAACCATAACCCAATATGCCGATTATCATCAGTCCCACAATGCATATCAGTAAGTACATTCGCCATGGGGTTGGTGCTAATAGATCCTTTTGTCCCAATTCAATAAGAATCTTCTTTTCGCTCATCCCAATATCCCTCTCTATTTTGAGGCTTTATCAATATCAATAATCTGACCCCTGAGATAGCTTTTGGTTTCATATTTTGTGACCCGCATGAGTTTCTTCGTTATTTCTCCCATTCTGTCAACCTGCCCTTTAATCTTCTCAATTTGCTCATGCGATGGATTTTCCTTGTCTATATCCATCATCAACAATTCCGAGTATGCGGATATGCTCTGCAACGGCTGGTTCAATTCATGGCACACGGCACCGGACATTTCAATAATACCCTGAAGTTTCTCCTTGCCCACCCGTTCCGCTTCTGCATGCTTACGATCGGTAATATCAATAAAACATTCGATGAGACACTTTCGCCCATCGAGTTCAATGGGAATTACTGTTTTTAAAACAGGCAGTTTTTCACCGGTGGCGGTTAGCAGTTCCCGTTCCGAGTTGTCGATATCCAGTCCTAGATCGGTAACGGGACATTCTCCTTTCTCTGCAGGATAAATAAATTTATGACAATCGGAACCGATAATCTGATCGGCAGGAGCACCGATCATAAGAACTGCCTGCGGATTGGCTTCAACTATTTTGTGGGTTTCATAATCCATTATTAAAATTCCAAACGGCAAAGAATGCAAAAGTGTTTCCAGTCTCTCTTTGTTCTCCCTCAGCGCCTCCTCCGCCAGATTTCTCTCTTCTATTTCTTGTCCCAGTTGTTCATTTACCCCTTTCAATTTCGCGGTCCTTTTTTCAACGCGCAGTTCAAGTTCATCATGGGCTTTTTGAAGGTCCTCTTTCGCTTTATCACGTTCCCTGATCCTGCTCCTCAGCCCTCGTGTTGCCAAGTTAATTCCAGTGAACCCAAGTACCCATAAAATCGCAAATGTGATAGCATATACAATAATTTGTCTCTTTTGATTGGCGAGATATGGCGCCATCGGAACTGATACACTGACTCCTCCCCTCACATCCCCTACTTTATACCCCTGGTGCCCATGGCACTTCAGACATTCCTTTTTTGCTATCATTGGAGACATTAAACGGAAATAAAGTTTACCCTCTATGTCAGTAAATTCAAATATCTCCTGAGCCTCTTGTTCAAATTTATTTAGAGCATATTTTTCCCACTCATCCGGGGCTGTCTCCGGCCTGAAATGCTTTAGACTCGTAATATGCCCGCGAACACCATATAAGTCTTCGTATCTTTCCATCGTTTGGCGCAACATGTAAGCGGGGTTCATTAAGGTGAGAGACTTTCCGCTTGGCGTTTTGATGTCCCTATCTTGAACATGACTGAGGTAGGGATTTGTGGGGGTCTCTTTCGTAGCAGGAACATACACCCCTCCGTGGGTAGCGGCCCAAAATCTCAACGCTTGATCTTTACTAAAGTTCGCGCGAGCTTCTTTTTTTACCATCTCTCGCTGTACATGCCTTACCTGTGAAATACCAAACAACAGCAAACTACCAATGATGATCGTCCATGCTATTGCCAAAGACCACGAATAAGTTTCCAATAAAGACAAAGGTGATTTTAAATTCTTCTTGAAAATCATACGTTACCCTTTAATTCAGTCATACGGTAGTGACGCTTACAAACAGAATACATAAGTTTTGCAGAGCAATTTTGACGAATGTATGGATAATATATACTTTCGTCTGCCAGAGATTATTTTTTATCCAACACCTCTCGAATCGTATTGGCAATCTGCCGCATAACGATTGGTTTCATGACGTAGGCACTTATTCCAATGGCTTTAGCTTTCTTTTCATCAATCTGATCACTGAATCCGGTACAGAGAATGATAGGAATATCGGGACGAATGGACATCATTTCTTTGGCAAGATCTTTTCCCGTCATATTCGGCATGGTCATATCCGTAATGACCAGATCGAACCCTCCCGGCTTGTTACGAAACGCTTCAAGGGCTTCAACACTGCTTGTTCTGGCGGTCAATTTATATCCAAGTTTCTCCAGCATCGATTGGATTACATCAACCGCAGCCCTCTCATCATCAACGAAAAGTATCCGCTCGTTGCCACCGGGGATCTCAGTTTTTGGCTCTATAATCGGAGAGACCTCCGCCTCTATTATGGGGAGCAATACATGAAAAGTGGTTCCTTTCCCCGGTTCACTCTCAACGGTGATATCACCCCCATAACTTTTCACAATGCCATGGATAAGCGCCAGTCCCATGCCGGTTCCTTCTCCCGGGCCTTTGGTGGTGAAATAGGGTTCAAAGATTCTATCCATAATATCGAGATCGACTCCTGACCCGGTATCCCTTACCGATAATCTCAGGTAATGTCCCGGACTCAATTCGGTAAACTGTTCCGCATATTCTATACCGATATCTTCTTTGGCAAGAATCAATTCTATTTCGCCGCCTTTTTCTCTCATGGCATAAGCAGCGTTGGTGCAGAGGTTCATTACGATCTGATTGATCTGGGTCGGGTCGGCAAGGACGGTGTCCTGTTTCGTCTCGATTTTGTATCGGATATCAATGGTGGTCGGAATCGTTGATCTGAGAAGCTTAATCGCTTCCTTTAAAATCAAGGATATTTTTATGGGCGCCCTCTCATCCCCCCTCAGGCGGGCAAATGTGAGAATCTGTTTCACCAGGTCTCTTGCACGCTCTCCCCCTTTGTAGATCTGTTTTGCACTCTGTTGCAGTGGACTTTCAGGAGGAAGATCCATCATAATCATTTCAGAATGTATCATGATGGGAGAAAGGATATTGTTGAAATCATGGGCTATGCCCCCCGCAAGGGTTCCTATGGACTCCATCTTTTGTGCCTGCTGAAGTTGTGTTCCGAGCCTGCTTTTTTCCTCTTCTGCACGCCTTCGATCTGAGATGTCCATAAAGATTGTAACAAGCGCACGGTCTCCCTGGTGCTTGGTTTTAGTCGAAGAGACTTCGATTGGAATTTCAGTTCCATCCTTCCTAATAATAGATAATTCAAAAAGGTCTGGAATATCTTCTCCATGCAACCTCTTTTTATACCTTTGAATCGTAGCATCTCGGAAACGTGAATGCAGAATATCAAACCAAGAAACAGCAGATAACTCCTCATGTGAATAGCCCGTCATCTTAACAGCTGTATCATTGGAAAACACACAAACAGCCTCCACCCCATTTCTGTCCTGATTTATCACGATGGCTTGACCGGAACGGTCAACGGCCTCTACCAATATGCGATAACTTTCCTCACTTTTCCGAAGTGTTTCCTCTGACTGCTTTCTCTCTTTTATTGCATGTATGAGTTTCTTGTTTGTTTTAACGAGTTCAGCAGTGCGCTCATTGATTCGATCTTCTAATTGATCTTGATGATCTTTAAGTTGTATGGACATCTCATTTAGGGCACCGGCTAATTCATTCCATTCACCTTGGAACTCAAGAGGAAGTTGCTTTCCAAGAAGATTTTTGCTTTCTGAAATATTCACAGCACTTTCTCTAATCGTTTTTAATGGATTCAAGAATAACCTCCTATTAAGGAGGGTCAACACACCAAAGACCAAGAGCAAAATAGCTGCTGTGCCTACTATGTGTTTCCATGCCAATTTATTTGTTTGAGCATAGGCAAAAGAAAGGGGAATTCGTATAGACGCCAATGAGGTGAGCTCTCCAACCTTTCGATTGAAACTTCGTGTTGGGCCGTAATGTTTTATCAAATCTTTTGGGGCGTCCTTAGGATCACCGTGGCAACGCAGACAGGCCTCTTTCATGGTCTCACTGCGGCGTAAAAGCACGTAATAGGGCTTGCCCTGTAATTCCCGAACGCCGGACCATTGTATCTTTTCCGGGTCAGCCGCTATCATGGGAAATATTTCTTTTTCAAGTTCATCCGCTTCATTTTCGGGACTTCGGGCGTTTATGGCACATTCCTTGTAATAATAATTTCCTTTAGACAGTTCTTGAAAAAATTTATCGATTTCACGGACGGCATAAGTGGAAGACATCCAAGTTGGATTAAAATACTCCGGCGTTAAATAATTTTCGGTTAACTTGAATACAGCCGGTCTTAATTTATGAGTGAAGTACCGGTGGGTAGCCAAATTGCGGTCAAGTAATATGCGTGCTTTGGATTCAGCATCCGATAGGGCCTCTTGACGCATTTGGTATCGAATTAAGAATACTGCGAAAATTGCAGTTAAAACCACCACTAATCCAATGCTAACAAGGAAACGGTCACCTACTTTTAGTTCTTTGGAAAACATAGAATTTTTGTCCTCTTATATTTACACGATCATACGCTGGGTTTAACTCATCAATAACTCGAATATTTTCCATCTTCTCAAAAAGGCTGCGGGAAAGGTATTCTTACATAATTCTATCGTCGCTATCAACTTGATTTCACGAAAGAATATATCTGGTATTCTTCAATATTTAGATCAACCCAGAAGGTGGCCTTGCTTTCAATGCATGATTCAGGCGACATGTCATTCTATTAAGATGTATTTCGCAAATCAATACAATTTGAGGGTACAGGAAAGTTAAGATTCATGACACAAGGGGCAGAATTGACCTGCCCCTTGCCCATGCATCCATTTAACTATTCAACACTTTCACCCAATCAGAAGTCCTCAAAACTCTCGTCGTCCATGGGGATAATATGTTGTGGGCTCTTTTCCTTTACCGTGTGAACCACAGCACTGTTTTTGGCCTTGACCGGAGCCGAAAGAACGTGATGGGATTCTGTTTCTCCGGTGCCTGGGGCATCCGACCGGCGGTCCTTTTTTTCTTTGCCCGCCCCACCAACTAACGCCACCAATTCAGACACATTACCTTTCATCTGTTCGGCCTGGGCATTCATCTCTTCTGCAGCTGACGCAGATTCTTCCGCATTGGCTGCGTTCTGCTGGGTTACTTTATCCATCTCGGCCACCGCTATGTTCACCTGATCAATCCCCTGGGCCTGTTCATTTGAGGCTGCCGAAATCTCGCCGACCAGCTCTCCCACTTTGGTGGCAGCTTCGGCCACCTGAGTAAAGGCTTCGTCGGTTCTTGTCACCAACTCAGACCCATCATTGACCTTCTTCACCGTCCCTTCGATAAGGTCAGCCGTGTTCTTGGCCGCATCCGCCGCCCGCATGGCAAGATTTCGCACCTCGTCTGCGACGACTGCAAACCCTGCACCCGCCTCACCGGCACGGGCCGCTTCCACCGCCGCATTGAGAGCCAACAGATTGGTCTGGAAAGCGATCTCGTCGATTGTTTTAATGATTTTTTGCGTTTCCTCGCTGGCCTTTGAGATATCCACCATTGAGGCGGTTAACTCTTCCATGGAGTCATTGGCCTGTCCAACCACCTGGTTGGCCTCTTTCATGAGGTTGTCCGCCTGACTGGCGTTTTCTGCATTCTGCTTGGTCATGGAAGACATCTCTTCCAAAGATGATGAGGTCTCCTCTATGGATGCCGCCTGCTCGGAAGCCCCTTCGGCCAGGGACTGGCTGGCGGAGGAAACCTGCCCCGACGCTGCGGCCACCTGCTGGGCCCCTTCATCCATATCATTGGAGATTCTATGGAGAATTTTAATTATCCCTCTGGCAATGAAAAATGCCATGAGTATACCGATGACAATGGCTGCGATACCTACTATGGTCACGCTGAGTCGGGTGCCCTGGGCCGCGTTCAGCATGGCCTCATCGGTCATGATGTGTTTTTTTGCTTCTTTACGAATTTTGTGAAGCATACTTTGAACACCATGAAGAGATGGAATTGTTTGGGTTGTATATATTTCTTGGGCTTTTTCAATACCAACAAGCTCATGCTCTGCTTCCTCATGCAAACCCTCTATCAGCTTCAGTGTTTCGTAAAGTATTGGCAAGGTTTTTTCATTAAAGGTTTTTCCGGCTGCTTCAATAGAAACTGACAGGTTTTCTTTTATATCAATAGCTGATTCATGCAGTTCCTTATGCCTGTCTATCATTGAATCCCATAATTTCTTAAAGTCTGTGTCTGCATGTTCATACCCGGTCTTTGCTTCTTCCGTGTTGAGCCATTTTCCTAAAGCACATTTATTCGGGTCTGTTTCTACATCTAGTGAATCACTTTTTCGTAAAAGCGAGTCTCTGATATTGGCTGCCCATTTGAGGTGATCGACTTCCCGCTCTATTAATAAAAGCGGCAATTCGGCATCTGCCTGTTTATAGACCCTACCGATAGCAACGGCGGTTTCGTGAAGCTTTCGGTGGGGTGCTTCAATCTCCTTTAACATGGGGGCCAGGGAGGGGAGCAGTGCTTCAGCTTGTTTCCGCCCCTCACCGTACAGCCATTTGCCGAAGGCACACTTGTGATCGTCCGTTTGAACCTTTAGATCTGTCACCTTTTCATCGGTTAAAAGCTCATTGACCTTGTTTGCCCAGTTAAGATGATCTATCTCTCTTTGGGCTAAGTTTCCATCCAGTTTATTCCCATCGATGACCTGAGCGGCGTTGTTAACAATGCTGTCTACACCCTTGTAGCTCAGCAGCCCAACGACAGTTAATAAAACAAGCACCACTCCGAAGCCGACGGCGATCTTTTTACCGAATGTCATTTCTTTCCAACGCATGTTTGATTCTCCTTCCTTTGATTATTTTGTTCATTTTTCAAACGGTTAAAGTTAACCGTTATCATTTCCCGCCTCTCGGTTTGAGCAGCATTAGAAAGGAACCGGAAGGTTCACTTAAAGGGCACAGGCAAATGGTCGCCCGTATTTTTTGTCTTGACGCGCTTTTTAGAAAAATATCCAGTGTCATGGGAAGCGGTTCTTCCAGTTCCAATCGTTTAATGTTGGAGATGACCGCCTCAAGGGAGTCGGGATGGATTACCCTTTCCATTCCCATACCGGGAAAGTCTCCGGCCGGGATCTCACAGACTTTCGCCATCTTGCTGTTCCCGCCCCAAAAATAGAGTCCATGGCAAACCGCTGCAGGAAATTCGATCTGATCAATAAATTGGATCCGGGGAAGGTAGATGTCCTGGTAATACCGGCATTCGCTGCAGCCGACCGTACAATATAATCTGCTGCTTCCTTTTGCCGTGAAACAGTTGCGCAGTCGATTGTTCAAGACAACACAATCTTTACATTGCCCCCCATGATCGCTGTCCGCCCAGTATTCCCAGCAATGCTGAAAGCTTTTGAAAACGGGTTTCTGAATGCCGTGGGTTTTCAATTCCGGAGGGATGGTACGGCCTGCAGATTTAAGAAAAAGCAACAGCTCTTTTTTAGGAACCGAATAGTTTCTGCCGGAGCGCCTGGCATAGAGCTTTTTCGTGTTTATCCAGTTGTTAATCGTACTTCGCGTGACACCACAGATATTTGCTGCTTCAGGAACGGATACGGTTTTTTCAACAATGATCATGATCGAATTCTCCAAACAAAATCCATTATAGTCCAAATAATTTGACAAATGAGTTAATTGTAGTGATTCGCAAGTCTTATGCCATGATGTAATTTTAAGGAGCAATTGTAATAATAATCTATTATATCAGACAGATAGAGTGGTATTAGGGGATTTATAGCTTGACAGATAAGCGGAAATGTCGAAAATAATTGATATTTCAGATAGTTGGAAATTTTTTCATCGGGTTTGGACCCGGATTTTGAGGAACGGAGGGTCAAATACTGTCTTGAATTATGAGACAAGTCTTATTATTTGAGACAAATCGAGGTTTTTGAGCGTACCTATTTACCGAAACCGGTCATCCGACCTTTTGTTTTGCACCTTCCCCTTGGCCTGTTCCAGCCACCCCACACGGTCTGTCGGATGGTGGTCAAACTCCGGCACGTATGGCTTGATGTCCAGCAAGGGCGTATTGTCAAGTATGTCCACGTTCTCAACATTAAGAATATTATCCTCGCGCCCGAGCAGCCTGACGATCGAAAACCCGATGGGGTTGGGCCGCTTTGGTGCACGCGTGGAAAAGACGCCATGGGGCTGGGAATCCATAAAAGGGGTGACGATCAATGATGATTCAGTGCTTCGATGGAAATGATACAAAAGCATGATGTGAGAGAATCCTTCAAGATCCTGGAGCCCGACTGCAAAGTCTTTAAACACCTCCACCGTACCGGAGACACCGCATGCACCGGTCGGTTGAATCGGCATTCCTTCAAGTTGCTTGAAGGGGGTGTGGATCACACCAATCGGTTGATATTCGATTTTCATCTTCATAACCTACCTACCTTAAATATAATACTTAACCGTATTTAAGAATGCGTGTACTTAGGTCTTTGGAATCCGAATCTCAATCCCCGTCCCTTTACCCTTTTCAGAGTCCACCGTAATAGTGCCGTCGTGCTGTTGAACGATCTTCTTTGTTATGAAAAGCCCGAGTCCCGTGCCTTTTTTCCGTTTGGATGAAAAGAAGAGGGTAAACATGTTCTCCCGGGTCGCCCGGTCCATACCGATGCCGTCATCCCGAACCGAGAATAGGATATAACCGTTCTCAGGTTTTACTGCAAAGCGAATGGTGTGTGAATCCTTGGAGCTGTCTTCAATACAGGCATCCACCGCATTTTCGAGAACATTGATAAGTGCCGAACTGAGCAATCCCGGATCGATATCGATGGTTGATAATGAAGCGTCAAACGCTTTGACGAATTGGATGGCTTTTTCTTTTGTTTTCGATTCCACAACCTGTGCGACATCTCCGGCAAACTGCAAAACTTCGATCGGCTCCTTATTGATTTCAGTATCTTTGGAGTAAAGCAGAAGATCGAGGACCATGTTTTTGATCCGACCCACCATCTGTTTGACGACCTCATACCCTTCTTTGATTCGTTCCTTATCGTCCTTGGAAAACCCCGAGTCGAGGATATATACGCCGCCTTCCAGGCCGGTTATGAGTCCCTTGATGCCGTGTGATACGGATCCGATTCTCAGTCCCAAAGAACTCAGATTGTCTTGAAGCTCATCAACCTGTGCAATGTCGGTGGACATGACCATCACCTGGGAGATGTCACCCGACTCATTTCTTATGGCAGAAGTCCAGGTCAGGACGTTGATGGGTTGATCCGTTAAATCGGTGTACGTCATTTGGGCCTGGTATGACTTCCCGTCCGTAAATGTTCTTTGGACCGTACATCCCCGGCAAGGCTCATCCTGTCGTTTGAGGATTTCATAACAATGATCGCCGGGCTTGCCGCCGAATGCTTCTACAAACATTTTGTTGACCGAGGTCAGCCGGAATTCCCGATCCATAATCGATATATAACATGGCAAATTGTTAAATAGATTTTCAAGCCGTTCGGTGTCTGTGGCAGACCCGGTGAGTGCCTGGGTCTCTTCAATCTCGCGTCCAACCGTTTCGAGCAAGCGGATTTTTTTAAACAAATTTGTTTCCAAGCCTTCCGTATACTCTTTCAGTTTTTGTTTGATGAGCATTTTCTCATTGGCTCGATTAATGGCGGTCTGCAGGGCGGTTACGTTAATCGGTTTGGTGATAAAATCGATGGCATCATCTCGAAAACTTTGAATCGCCAGATTCATATCCCCATGGCCGGTAATCATGATGACCTCGACATCCGGGTCCTCGTTTTTAATCATCTCCAGAAGTTCGATGCCGTCCATGCCGGGCATCTTGATGTCCGTGATGACGATGGTCGGTTTTTTCTTTCGGAAGATTTCAAGTGCTTCTTCTCCGTTTTCCGCAGTATATACCGTGAATCCCATGTCGGTAAGCGGTATCCACAGTATATCGCGGATATCTTCTTCGTCATCCACGAGCAAAAGGGTCTTTTCAGTCATGGCTACTCGCTTTGGGCAGTGTGATGACAAAGCATGCACCGCCGCCGGGATTAGAGATGATTTTGATATCACCTTTACACTCTTTTACAAAACCGTAACTGATGGAAAGCCCAAGCCCCGTGCCTTTTCCGACTTCCTTGGTGGTAAAAAAGGGGTCAAATACTTTGTCTTGAAGCTCAACCGGTACTCCGGCCCCGGTATCACAGATTTCGACCATAACATGCCCGTCTTCTTCTCTGGTTTTCAGCGTAATCTTTTTCTCGCCTTGCGGTTGCCCTTTTTCACCCCATTTTTCTTCAATGGCATCCCTCGCATTTACCACCAAATTGATAATGCCCTGTTCTAACCGCCCCCAGTCCCCCCGAATAACAGGAAGATTTTCTTTGATATCCCATACCGCATCGATGTTTCTGATTTTCAGTTGTTGGTTAAAGATTTCTGAAGCACTCTTCAACACATCGTTGATCTGTATCGATTCAAGTGTCGAGTCTGATTTCCGGGCAATCTGCCTCATATGTTGAATAATTTTGGTGGCGCGATCGGCGTTGCTGTCTATTTTTGATATGATGTTAAGAATAATATCGTCGCCGATTTTTTCATTCTTTTGAAACTTTTTCATGCAGAAACTACTTCCGGTTTTAATCACCGAAAGGGGTTGGTTTAGTTCATGTGCCACACCCGTTGCCATTTCCCCAAGGGTTGCCATCTTGCTGGCCTGAATCAACTGCTGCTCGGTTTCAAGCCATTGTGTAATATCTCTAGTGCACACCAGCAGGGCGCTTCGATTCATGTATTCAGACATGGCGATACTCATATTCACCACAATGGTACTATTGTCCTTTACGATCTGGGTGACTTGATTAATAGCGGAAGAAGTTTTCAGTTGAGAAGCATATGTCTCCCGCTCCTGCTCCCGAAAAAGGTTCAGGAAAGATTTGTGCTGCAGTTCATCCCTGGTATAACCATAGACGATCCCGACACTGTCGTTGCAATCCAAAATATCGAATGTTTCACAACTCAGGACAAATACCGGATTAGGGATGTTATTGAATATGAGTTGATACTTCTTTTCTGATCTTGCCAACTGTACTTCCAGTTGCTTCGCACGGGTAATATCCAGACTCATCTCCATGGCCGCCACGATATTTCCGGAATCGTCTTTGATAGGAGATGTCTTTAGAATCCAGTGCGTCTTTGTGCCGTCTTTGTTGATGCCTGTCTCTTCGCTATAGTGAGATTGGCCGTCCACAAACGTTTTTTCAACCGGACAGTCTTCACATTTCTTATCTCTACCCTTGTAGGCTTCGTAGCAATAAATACCGGGATTGGGAGCGTATTGTCGGAAAAACTCTTTATTATACTTTAAAAGCCGATATTCTCTATCTTGCACGGTAATCAGACACGGAACCAGCTCAAATAGCGATTGATATTCATCTTGCTGCTTGTTTAAGGCCGCCTGCTTTTCTTCAAGTTCACTTCGCATCTTGTGGGTGGCGGACACCAGTGTGCCGAATTCATTGTTCTGACCGGCATCTTTCGCTTTGGGAGCTTCTCCGGCTTTCGGATATTGGATATCATCTATTAATTGATCGATCGGTTTTTTGACAAACACCAAAACCAGCCAAACCATCAAAGCAAAACCGATCAGAAAATTGACTGCGGCCATGGTAATGGGAAGTTCATTCGGCAGGTAAATGGTAACCGCTATCCAGGCGACTGTGGAAAGCAACATCAAAATGGTTAACGAAAAAATGAGTCTGTAGACGAGGCTGTGGCGATAATGTTTAAGCATTGACATGCTCATGAGTATTCTTCCGATCACACCATTGCGGCATCGATGACCTCTAGCATCT
>CAYSUA010000042.1:0-17923 GCA_964433795.1 uncultured Desulfobacteraceae bacterium
ACCTATTAAAATTATTATTTAAGGAGCCGCATCCGTCATGATTCAAGATATCACAACAATCGTTCAAAACGCTCTGGCGCAGGAAATGAAGTTTCAAAACATCACAAATCACCTGGCCAATGCTTCCACCACCGGATTCAAGGCCGATATTTTATCCTTTGATGAGGAGCTTCAAGCCCATTCGACTGTTGATTTTACCCAGGGAGGTATTCGAGAAACCGGAAACGTTCTCGACTTGGCCCTGTCCGGTGACGGATTTTTCAAGATTCAAACCCAACAGGGGATACGATACACTCGAAACGGCACCTTCACCCTGAACAGGGATAATGTCCTGGTTACCGAAAACGGTGATCAGGTGATGGGGGAAAGTGGGCCCATTTCCATTCAGGGATCGAACGTTCAAATTAACCAGAACGGAGAAGTTTCCGTGGACAATGATCAGGTGGGCAAACTGAGTATCGTAACCTTTTCTTCTAAGGAAAATCTCATCAAAGAAGGGGGATCGTTATTCGAATATACCGGCGAAGCTACGGACGAGACAGGTTCGGAAACCGCCTTGGTCAAACAGGGAAGCCTTGAGATGCCCAATACGATTCTTGTCATTGAGATGACAAAGATGGTGGAGACCATGAGGACCTATGAATCTTACATGAAAGTTTTACAGACATTTGATGAAGCTGACACGAAACTCGTCAATGAGCTGGGAAAAGTTTAAACCGATGAAACAAATCATCAGCAAACGGAGGACTCAATGATTAGAGGAATTTGGACGGCAGCGTCCGGAATGGCAGCGCAACAGATGGGAATCGATGTGGTTGCCAATAATTTGGCAAACTCCAACACCACCGGGTTTAAGAAAAGCCGGGTTAATTTCCAGGATATGATGTATCAGACGATGAAGGTGGGAGGCGCAGACACCCCGTCGGGGGGTCAGATACCTGTGGGAATTCAGGTGGGTATGGGTGTGAAACCTTCTGCGGTTCAGAAAGTATTCACCCAGGGAGATTATGTGGAGACCGGAAACGATTTGGACATGGCCGTTGAAGGAAAAGGTTTTTTAAAGGTGCTCAGCGGCGATGAGGAGCTCTATACGCGAGCCGGCAATTTTTCTCTGGACAGCGAAGGATATATTACCACAGCAAACGGTGATCGGTTGCAGCCCGAGATCTCGGTTCCCGCCGAGACCGTACTCATTACCATTCAATCCAACGGGAAGCTCACGGCGTACGGACTTGGAGATGAGGAACTGGCCACAGCCCAAATTAACCTCTATTCCTTTCCAAACGCCGGCGGACTGTACGCAGCAGGGAAAAACCTCATGCGGCAGACAGAAGCTTCGGGAGAGGCTGTTGAAGGAACTCCCGGAAGCGACGGTTTCGGGACCGTTACAAACGGTTTTCTTGAGATGTCCAATGTGAGTGTCGTGGATGAAATGGTCGCCATGATTGTGGTTCAACGCGCTTATGAGGCGAGTTCAAAAGCGTTGCAGACCGCCGACAGCATGCTCCAAATGGCAAACAATGTGAAGCGATAATTCGTGATATCATGAAAATAAAAATGACAGGCATAATAAAAATGAATCCAACGGGATCGAACCCCAATGGAACTCGAACCTTCCATTACCAGGCTTTAAAAGCAGCCCTGTTCACCGTGGTTTTGGCCCTTTTGATAATTTCTCTTGGGGCGCCCGCCATTGCTCAAAAGGCGTCGCCTCGTTCAAAGGGTGCGGATTCCGCCCCCGGTATCGCCATTAAGCCGGAAACAGTGGTCAACGGAGACCGGATTTATCTAAAAGATATTCTCGATTCATCCTCTGATTCAAAACTGGCTGAAAAAATCGGAAATCTTATTGTCGGTTACGCTCCCAGACCGGGTAAGGAAAAAAAGCTGACCGGAAGCTGGATTGTTTCCAAGCTGCGTTCCAAAAAATGGCTGCCAAAGGATGCCACGATTTCGACACCCAAGTATATCCGGGTTTCCCGTGCATACCAAAACCTGAACCCGCAACGCCTGGAGCGGGTCTTTCTTAATTATATTGCTTCCAGATCCGGAAAGGCGGATTTTAAGGTCTCACAATTTAAGGTTCGGGGGTCCGATAAATTCCCAACGGGTCGCATGACGTTGAATATTTTGAGACCGATTCCCAAAAAGCTTTCCGGCCGGGTCAGCCTCCGTATCGCTGTTTCATTGGGCGGGAAAGAAAGGGGACGGTTGACCTTATCCGGCTGGGTCGACCGATTTGAGTCGGTCCTATGCGCAAAACGTTATCTTCCGAGAAATACCGTTTTGACTGCGGCCGATGTCAAAATGCAGCAGATGAATGTTTCAAAAGCCCCGGCGAATCTTGTGAAGGAGTTACAGGATGCCGTCGGTAAACGATTAAAACAGAACATCAAACCGGGCAAGGCCATCCGCCACAATATGTTGTCCATACCGCCCCTTATCCGCAAAGGTGATAAGGTAAAACTGGTTGCCCAGAGCGGAGCCCTGAGAATCGTGACCCTGGGCATTGCAAAAAGTTCCGGCGGTCTGGGCGATCAGATCAGGATTGAAAATATTACTTCAAAAAAAACCGTGGTGGGTCGCGTGAAAGACCACTCAACCGTGCAAGTCATATTCTAAGGAGGACCAGGTGAGAAAGAACATACACAAACCGTTTGCCTTCATCGTTGCTTCGCTGCTGATCATCGAATTTGCGGGATGCGCGTCTACCAAACATAATAGCGTCCCTGCAAAACCGATTAAAGCAGATGTTCGCCAGCTGCCGCAGAAACCGGTATATCGTCCGGTTGCAGCCGATGAAGGATCGTTGTGGACCGACAATAGCGGTTCCTTGTATTTTGTGGATACCCGAGCCCGAAGGGTGGGGGATGTCATCACCATCGATATCGTTGAAAATACCTCTTCGAAAATGGATGCCAACACCAAAGCCGGACGGACATCCAGCATCGACGGAACCATCGATAATTCGCTGGGATATATGCGGGCGCTGCAGGAGGCGAATCGACGCTTAGGCTTGGATCTGGACGGTACCGCCTCAAACACCTTATTTAAAGCGGCTTTGAAAAATGAATTCGATGGTAAAGGCACCAGTGACCGGAGCGGTCAGGTCACGGCCTCCATCGGTGCCAGGGTGACCGAAGTTTTACCCAACGGAAATCTTGTCATATTCGGAAAACGAAAAATGAAGGTCAACAACGAAACCCAGATCATCACCGTATCCGGTATCGTTCGCCCCATGGATATCGATACCGACAATCGGATCAAATCCACCTATATTGCCGATGCACTCATCGAGTACACCGGACGGGGTGTTATAGCGGAAAAGCAAAAACCGGGATGGGGTTCACGTGTGGTTGATATCATTTGGCCATTTTAGAGTATAATTTAGGAGAAATTCGATGAAGCGAATCATCAAAGGAAAAGAAAATTCGAAACGCTGTCTGTTGCACCTGGTTGGAATCGCTGTTGTTTTAATGACCGCAACCGTCTTTGAGCCGGCCCAGGCCGCTCGGATCAAGGATCTTACATCCATTAAAGGGATTCGAACCAACCAGCTCACCGGATATGGCCTGGTGGTGGGTCTCGAGGGGACCGGTGACAAGTCGGGAACCGAGTTTACCATTCAATCCCTTGTGAACATGTTGGAACAGATGGGGATCAACGTGGACAAGAAGGATGTTAGTGTGAAAAACGTAGCCGCTGTGGTGGTTACCGCAAAGCTGCCGCCCTTTGCCCGGATCGGCAGCAAAATGGATGTGGTGGTATCTTCCATCGGAGATGCAAAAAGTCTCGTGGGGGGTACCCTGCTGTTTACCCCGCTTCGGGGAGCGGATGATAAAGTCTATGCGTTGGCCCAGGGCCCTATTTCGGTGGGTGGTTTCGGCGCATTCGGCGCCTCCGGCGGCTCGGTAACCAAAAACCACCTGTTGGCTGCAAGAATCGCCGGTGGTGCAACCATTGAACGGGAGGTCGTATTTTCTTTAAACGGTAAAAAGGATTTAACCTTAACACTTCTTAATCCGGATTTTACAACAGCATTAAGGATGTCCGAAACCATCAACGCGGCCATGGGCGAGGATGTTTCCAAGGCCCTTGATTCCGGCACCCTAGAACTGAATATACCGGAGACATACAGACAGGACATTTCTCGTTTTCTTGCAAATGTGGAAGTGTTGGAGGTGGAACCGGATACCGTGGCCAGGATCGTTGTGAGCGAGAAGACCGGAACCGTGGTGATCGGTCAGAACGTGAGAATTTCCGCCGTAGCCGTATCCCACGGAAATCTGAGTATCAGCATAAAGGAAACCCAAAACGTGTCTCAGCCGAGGCCGTTTACCGAAACCGGTCAAACGACAGTCACTCCGGAATCGGATATCGAAATCAGAGAGTCTGAGAATAAGCTTATGATTGTCGATGGCGGCGCTACAATCGGAGAGCTGGTTCGGGCGCTTAACGCCATCGGTGTCACACCCAGGGATCTGATGAGCATTTTTCTAAGCATTAAAGCGGCCGGTGCGCTCCAGGCCGAGCTGGAAATTATATAGGTATTGATATTGAAAACGACTGGAATGGATATTTACGTTAACCGAAATTGGTCGGTTCTAGGCTTTTCAACCCTGAACCGTGAACGCTGAACCATTAACCTAGCTTTAAGACCGAGGATCGACATGGATGTTCGTCAATTAGATAAGACACGGTTTTTGGAGCAAACGAATCGTAAGGAAGCGAAGAAACAAGACAATAAGGCTCAAAGCGATGATGCCAGGCTGAAAGAGGCATGTGCGGATTTTGAAGGTGTCCTGCTCAACTTCATGTTTCAGTCCATGAAAAAGACGGTTCCCGGCAAGGGGATATTCAGCGGCAGCCACCAAAAGGATATGTACGAATCCATGTTTTACCAGGAAATTTCTACGAAATTTGCCAGAGACAGGGGCATCGGCATCGGAGATGCCCTGTATCGGCAGTTAAAAGGAAAATTGGATGATCCTCAAGAGAAATAAGCGGTTTTTTCAATAATTTCTTCAGTTTGGGGCCAATATTCCGATTTATTATAAAGGGGGTCAATAATGAAAGCATTCGGGTTAACCATCGAAACCCTGTTTCACGAGAAGATATTACTCTACAGAGATCTGCTCGATGTTCTCGAACAGGAGAAAAAGAGCATTACAGAGATCGATATCGAAGGCTTATGGGGGATATCTGAAAAGAAACAACAGATCGCTTCAAAGATTGAAGATATTAGGAAAAAGATCATTCATACGCTGAAGGACGCCTCTCCATCTCATGGTATGGATGTGGATGAAGATCAATTTGAAATATCCCAGGTTTTGTCTGTGGTGCCGTCTGAAATTGCGGAAAGGCTTAAAAAAGTCCATGTGACCCTGGTCTCTCTGAAAAACAATATCCAGGTGCTGTTGTCTGAAAACAAGCGGTTTGTGGGAGAATATCTTAATGTGTTGGATGAGCTCATCGGCGTCATAACCGATTCGGGGAGTCCGGGTGAGATCTACGGGAAAGATCGGTGTTCAGGAAGGCTTAACTCCCATCTTTTATTGCATCGGGAGGTGTAATCATGTCTATCGGAATGGTTCTGAACACAGCTAAGCTTGCCCTTGCCGCCCAGCAGCAGGGGTTGGCCGTTACCAGTCATAACATCGCCAATGTGAATTCTCCCTATTACAGCCGGCAGAAGCTACAGCACAGTCCCACCGATCCGGTATCCCTTGGCAACGTTATGATCGGGACAGGCGTTGAAGTCTCGGCCGTAACGAGATACTGCGATCAGCTTCTTGAAAACAGACTGATCGATTTAAAATCCGATCTCGCGGCCAATCAAGAAACCGCGGGATACATGGACATACTGGAAAGCGCTTTCAGCGAAAACACCGAAAACGGCATCAGCCATATCATGTCGGAATTCTGGAACACCTGGCACGATTTGTCCAACAACCCTACGGGCGAGCCCGAACGACAGGCCGTGTATGAGAAGGGGGTTCACCTTTCAGAGCGGCTGGATACCCTGACCAATGACCTTCTGCAGATTGAAAACGATATAAATAACGAGATATCGGCGGTCATATCTCAGGTGGGATCAATCGGTTCGCAGCTTGCGGACGTCAACAACCAGATACTCGGGCTGGAAGACAATAAGGTGTCTCACGATCTGCTGGATCAGCGGAATGCTCTGTTAAACGAAATGGGAGAGTTGGTGGATATCAATGCGTTTGAATTGGCGGATGGATCGATGTCAGTAGTTACTGCAGGCGGATTCGATCTGGTTGTCCAAGCCGAATACCGATCCCTTACCTTTGAAAGCAGCAGGGTCATGTGGGAAAGCACGCTGGGTGAAACGGTCGATATTACCGACAAGCTGACCGGAGGCAAAATCAAAGGGTGGCTTGAGATGCGAGATGAGATCCTGAGCAAATATCAGGCCGACCTGGACGGTCTGACCAAGGAGGTTGCCTGGACCGTGAACTACCAGCACAGCCAAGGGTCAGGTAAGCAGAACTTTTCTTCCGCGGTTACCGGAACCTATGCCACCGACTCCAGTGAAATGCTGGCAACCCTGGATTTCGGTCATAAGATCGATTATACGGAAGATTTTAAGATGTATGTCAACACCAGCGGTTCAACTCTTTACCCGTTTGTGACCGTTGATATGGGGCTTACTTCGGATAATCCGACGTATACCGGAACTTTTACTGAGATCGATTCGACCTATACCATAACCATTACCAGCGACGGCACGGTTCAAAGTGATGACATCGGTTTTGAATGGAGTGAGACCGGAGGAAAGTCCGGAACCGGCACCATGTTAGCCGCTGATGATTTTGTGACCATCGACGGTATGCAGCTCGACTTTACGGCCGGTGATACGCTTGTGGCCGGCAACACGCTTAAAATAAATACGGACGGCGGGGGTAATGATGTGCCGGTGGTTCTGACTCCTACCGGAACGGCCAACAGTATTTTGGATAATTACAAATTTACGGTGTCGTCGGTGACCGGCGATGGAGAGATCGGCGCCGCAGGAGATACGATTACCATCGATTGGTCCAACAATTTCACAACCGGATCCTTTACACTGGATTCCACAACCACCAGTGCTACGGTTGACGGCATGACCCTGACATTTACAAACGGCGGTCGGTTCGTCGCCGATGACACCTTTACCATTGAAACCGACAGCACCGGCAGTCCGACGGAATATATGATGTCCGAATGGCACTGGACGCTCGATTCCTTTACCGATCAGTTCAACCGGGATGCAACAGCAGCCGGAATGGGAGTGACGGCATCCAAGACTTCCGATGACAAAATAACGTTTACCCCCGGTGCAAACAACAGCATTGCTTTTCCCGGCAGCTACACCATGGCGGAAGTGACGAGCAGCGACGGGTCTCTTACCGACGCCGGTACTATGGCGGTGTTGGGGGCCGCTGAACTCACTTTAAATGGAACCGCAATACGGGCGGCAGCCGCCGGGGATGATACGGTTTCATCATCCGACAATGCCGGCAGTGCCATCGCCACAGCGGCAGCAATCAATGATTCAACAAGCACAACGGGAGTGAGTGCGTATGCGGAGAAAACACAAACGAGTATGGTCCTGGATGGTACCGGAACCCCTTCGATCGGTGCCAATGAATTATTCATTAACGGGACAGCAATTGACGCTGTTGCTTGGGACACAAATATTGATACGACCGCAGCAGCATTGGTCGTCGAGATTGATGAACAGAGTTCTACAACCGGAGTATCTGCGAGTTACAACTCTGATACAGACACATTAACCCTTACAAGTACAGATGGAAGAAATATTCAGATTGAAACTAACAGTGCAGGTGCAGCAACAATAATGGGCGCCGACTTTGCACTTAATGACAATAAGGTCATCCGCGGCAATGTCACCCTCTACTCCGACTCGGCCATAACCATTGCGGGAACTGCGCCCGGGGATGTCGGGTTCAGCGCGGGGACAACCGCCCTTGCCACCTCAACCGATTCCGGTCTTACGGCCGCTTTGGGGATCAATACTTTTTTTGACGGAGTCGATGCGCAGACCATCGGCGTAAACAGTGTGCTCCAAGACCGGGCGTATATTGCCGCAGCACAACTCGATCCCACCACAGGAGATTTCGGTGTCGGCGACAGTCGCAATGCGATTGCTGTAGCGGATTTGCAGTATGCGACAACAAGTATCGGTAGATGGACATATTCCCGGGGAAGCGATAGTACAACCACTGCGTTAAGCATGTCCATGGAGGATTATTATCAATCCATGGTCGGATCCATCGGTATCAAATCGGCTGAAGTTTCCCGGTCCTTAGAATTTAATGAAGTGTTTGTGGGTAAAATTACAGAACAGCGGGACAATCTTTCAGCGGTATCATTAGATGAGGAGATGATCAGTTTGATGAAATACCAGCATGCGTTTACAGTGGCTTCGAAACTGCTCACTGTGGCAGATGAGCTGCTCATGACGTTGATTAATTCGAAACGATAATAATGATATATAAAAATGATTATTTACAAACATAAGCTAACGGCTAACAGCTAATTGCTAACGACTACCTAATTGGGCTTCCGCTCAATTAGGTCGAAAAGGAGGGCTTTAAGATGCGGGTTGCACAAAAGTCCATGTATGAAACAACTCGGTTCCAGCTGGGGCGAATTACAGAAGACTTAACCGAAGCCAATTTGACCGTGACCACCGGAAAACGAATCAATCATCTAAAAGACGATCCGATCGGTGTCGCCCAGGTGCTTTCGCTCAATTCCAATTTGTCGAATCTGGACCAGCTAAAACGGAACACGGCCACGGGGAAAACCTGGCTCAATGCAGGAGAAGCCGCATTAAGCAGTCTGCAGGATATCATTACAGAGTCAAAGACCATTGCCATCGCAATGAAAAGCGCCACCGCCGATGCCTCCATGCGTACTACTTCGGCAGAGCAGATCCGGGGATATATTTTGCAAATTGAAACGTTATCCAACACCCAGGTTCAAGGGCAGTATATTTTTTCCGGAACTAAAACGGACACCCAGGCGTTTACTCTGGATAGCCAATCGAATCCAACAACCGCAACCTATGCCGGGAACAGCACTGCATTTGCCATCAAATCAGGGAAAGACAGCACCATTGAAGTGGGACATGATGGTGATGCGGTTTTTTCAAATCTCTTCAGTTCCATGATCAGTCTTTACAATGCTCTGACCGGTAATGATACCACCGAAATCGGCAATGGCATCGACAACTTGGATACCGACTTTGATACCATTAATAATGCTGTTGCCGCTATTGGGTCAAAAGGTGTTCGAATAGAAACAAAAGAGAAAATCATTGTGGATTTAAAGTTGAGTTATTCGGAAAATAAAGCTGAGATAGAGGAAGCGGATATTGTCGAAGCGATCACCAGGCTTCAAGCCACAGAGCTTGCTTATCAGGCGGCGCTGACGTCCTCATCGAAGCTGATGAAGCTAAGTCTTGCGGATTTCTTATAAAAACCAAAGTCAGGCTATCTATTGTCTGACAGATGACCTAAACTGCCAAGGAGGGCACAATGCTGGTTTTGACAAGGAAGGTCGATGAAGAAATTAATATCGGAAATGACATCGTCATCCGGGTCGTTGAGGTAAATCGGGGAAATGTGCGGCTGGGCATTGAAGCACCCGGCAACGTATCCATTTACCGGCAGGAAGTTTATGAAAAGATACAGGAACAAAATCTCTTGGCTTCAAAAGGCGCATCCTCAGAAATATTTAAGGCTGCCGAATTACTCAGAAGCAAAGGGGTAGAGGAGGAAAAAAATTGATAATTGATAATACGCGTTTCGGAACAATAGAGATCGAAGATGAAAAAATCATTACCATGAAGCGGGATATGCCCGGTTTTCCGGGGAGGAAACGTTTTGTGATGTTAAACCGCGAAGAATCGCGCCCCTTTCTGTGGTTTCAGTCTGTGGATGATCCCGGGCTGGCCTTTGTCATCATCAGCCCCTTTCTCTTTAATCCGAACTACGAAGTCGATTTAAACGGCGCATCGCAAGAGTCGGGGTGGGAAATGAACGATGAAGCAAGGGGGTACCTGTCGGTATTTGTTCTCGTCAACGCAGCTTCAGGGGCTCCGGAAAAGATGACCGCCAACTTAATGGCGCCGCTGTTGTTTCATATGGACAGGTTCGAAGCGGTGCAGTTGATCATGCAGGACAGCGGCTACTCACACAACCACCCGCTGTTTGAAAAAGAAACGGCATAAGAAAAAAAAACGTATCCAACGCACTATCGCTGAAAAGAACCATGCCCATAAGCTTTAGATTCTTTTGTCAAAAATAATACCGATCATTTCATCCAGTTTGGATGCAAGATCCAAAAGCTCTCTAGATGGAATCTCCCGAATCGTATTTCCGTTTTCTTTGTTGATGACTTTCACCATGGTTCGACCGGTTGCATTGTGAACCGAAAACTTCAGGCCGATATTATGGATCATATCAATATCTTGTTCCAGGTCGTCCAAAAAAGTCTGAGAGACTTCCGCCTTCCGTTTTTTTTCCGCTTCTGCAGCCTTGGTTTTACTTTCGGTTTTTTCAGTCTCAACGGCTGGTTTTGCCTCTTGGAATTTCGGCTCGGGTATCGTGTCGGATCGGGTCACTTTATTTATGGTTTGACTGTTGACATCCCATGCCATTTGAATCACCTCCTTTCGAAAAAAATTAATGAATCTTTTGGTCTATAAATCGCGCCGCAGGTCGGTCGGGCGCTGCTCCGTACCCCAGTCGACCCTGCCGTTTGCGCCGGCCATTCAATAGTTCCGTTTTTAGCGCGTCCAGCTCCGATTTGCAGAGACGGATACATTCTTTCTCAATGGCTGATATATGCTTCAATAAAGTCGCCTGGTTTTCAGGCAGCACAGATTGATTGCCGGATTCGATACGGTCAATGATCTGCTGGCGTCTCTCGATACATGTCATTATTTCGGATAGATCCTGATTGCCCAAACCGGCTTGCATCCTCTGGGTCAGTTCCTGATATTGTTTGATGAGGTTCATTTAACATATCTCCGATAACACGTGCTTAAGCCCAAGCGCCGACCTGTTTTCGGCTCTCGTCCATTGTGTCGATGGTGGTGTCCCTTTTACCGGCAACGGCCTGTTTCCAGGCATCTTCGAGTTCGCTGAGCATTCCGATCACCTCATCGAAATTGCCGAGATCTTCATTTACATCTCCCAGATTGATCTGCCGGATCATATAGCGATACAATGCTTCAAGGTTTCGGGCGATGTTTCCACCTTTTTCAAAATCAAGGCCTATGATCAGTTCGCCGATAATGTCCACGGCTTTTTGTATGGCTTTTGCTTTGGCCTCAAATTGTTTATCCATATACTTCTGTTTTGCCGTTTTCAGGTTCGTTATGGCCGCCCCATAGCACATGAGAACAAGCCGCATCGGGTCTGCTGTCATTACCTCACTCTTCTGATAAGCATCAATACTGTTAGCGTACATTCTCTTTCTCCTTCATTCAATCGTATTATCAATCTCTATTTACCGAACCGATCACACTAAAAATTTTATCCGTATCCCGGTTTGTCTGACATAAAAACCCGAGCACGCTGACTCATTCCTTATCTCCAGGCCTTGGATGCGGCACTGATCTGGCTAGCCAACCAATCACTCTGATTTTGGATTCGACTCAAGGCCAGCTCCATTTGAACAAACCGTTTGATCAAGGTTTCCATCTTTATATCGAGTCTGGCTTCCATCGCTTCGATTTTGGTTTCATACCGCGTGATGTTGGTCTGGATTGAATCCTGTTTAAACGCGACATAGCCATCAATAGAATCGGTCATGTTGTAAAGGATCCGATCATAGAGTTCCGCCACACCCAGTGTCAGCTGTACGGTGCCCGCATCCACATCGTCGGAGGTTCCGGAGTATCTGAGGGCCAACCCGTCTGTATTGGCGTTGTCCTCGTCTCCGGTTAATACTTGACCGTTTCCGGTGGCGGATTCTCCATTTATGGTTCCGGCTACATCCAACCCTGTGACGATACCGTTGATCAACCCCAGGTCCGATTCTCGTTCTGTGGTTTGATCAATATCTCCACCAAAATCCAGGCTACCGCCACCTTGGTTATTTGCTGTCAGCGTAAGAGAAATGGAAGAAGCGCCGGCCGTTTGATCCTCCACATATATCTTACCGTTGAGGATAAAGGCGTCCACGGTTGTTGGGTTATCAATATCATCAGCAAATGCATTTTCTATTTGGGTCAGAAGATCTCCAACGGTATCTGTGGATATATCGCTTGCGGTGTATGTTAAAGACACCGTGGCAGTGCTAAGCGGGTTTCCGGCACGATCCGTTCCGGAAATGGTGATGGTATCATTGTTTGTGACATCTGCCCCGTATATGTCATCCCATGTGGTAGACTCGGTTACATATGCGGCGCCGCTGGTTGAAACCGTTGTATTGTTGGTATCCGAATAGATGATATGATTATAATCGGCAGCACCGGTGTCCTGAGATATGGTAAAGCTATTGCTGCCGTATTCGTCGCTTTCCAAGACCAGATGATCACTGCCGTCGTCGGTGGCGGTAATGGTCATGGCATATCGGCCCTCCTGGCTTCCATCCCCGGCACCGGAGGTAACGTCAACGGTTCCGAAATTGAGTCCCTTCCCCGCGGGTTCGGTGATATCGATGGAGAGTTGACTGGTGCCTGTATATTTATCGGCCAACACAATTCTACCGGAGGTATCGATGGATGCGCTGACCTTGTTCGAAAATGCCGTGCTAATAGCGGACAAAAGTCCCTGAACGGTGTCTGTCGTGATATCGTCGATGGTATAAGTGCCGGCAACCGAGGATCCCGTGCGATCGGTACCGGTGAAGGTGATCTCGTCGTTGTTTGCGAGTGTTGTCCCGGTGATGCTGTCCCAAGTAGTCTCAGCGGTTATTGCACTAGCGCCTTCCAACAATTGCTGGTCCCCAACCAGGGTTTCCGTATATTCGGTGTCCAGTTCTTCGTTGATCTGGTTTTTGATGTCGTCGAGGGTCATGGAGCTTGTGATGGTAATCTCGGCAGTGTTGCTTCCCTGGGTGATGGTGAGGGTTTCATCTGCACCGCCGCCGGAAAGATCGACATTTCCGGTTTCACTGCCCTGTGTTGCTGCGCGATTAATATGGACGGTGTACGTCCCGGCTTCTGAATCCGTTGTATGATCGATATATGCGAGCGAACTGCTGGATGTGGTCCCCTGGCCCACAAATAGTGCCATGACATCACTGAAATTCGTCTGAAGGTACCCGGTGAGTACGGCATCATCTATGCTCAGAATCATCTTTTTATCTGCTTCGATTCCCACCAGGCCCATGGAAGAATAATCCGAATCCACTCCCCAGACAGCCTCCGTGACCAGAGATATTACATCGGATTTTACGGAACGGAGCGTTCCGTCGCCGAAAAGGATTCCGCCGGTTTCCTCTTCTTCGGAGTCATAGGCAAACTGGGAGTTGATATAGGTTGCGATGGAATTGTAGCTACTGACAAAGCTTGAAATGTTCGATTTGATGGTGTCGACATCCCGCTCGATATCAAGGGTGACCGTGCTGCCGCTCTCTTCCTGGAGCAGATTCAGCGTTACGCCGGTGATGACATCTTCGATGATATTGGAAGCATCGGTCACTTCGACCCCGTCGATTTCTACCGTGGCATCTTCACCGGCCACGATTTCCCTGGATCTGGCCGTGGCATCGCTAAAGGCAGCGTCTGAATCCACAAATTCAAGCTGGCCGTTGGTAATGCTGTCGGTCAGGGTGACGGCCAGGCCTCCCGAGCCGGCCACATCATCCACCCGAATTTTGCCTTCGGATGTAACGTATGCAACCACATCTCCTGAGTTAACCGAGTAGAGGGTTTCTATTTTGTCCAGAAGATCCTGTACCGTGCTGCTTGAAGATATGGATAAATCGGAAGCTGCAATGGCGGCGCCCGACACATCGCTTCCGGTCAGGGTGATTTTATCTCCTGCGGTATAGGAAATGTAGCCGTCGATATCGACAAGCAGGGTATCTGATGAAATATAAGCGCCGTCGGTGGTCATTGAATTTCCGGATACTTCACCGGAAACACTCGAACTGGTATGATCCAGGATGCCGAGCGTGTTCAAGATATTGTCTTCATCCGTAAACGTCTGGGTCCCTTCGATCTGAAGCCGATAATAGGTCGTATTGTCTTCGGTCTCCGATACTACGGACGCCACAATACTCGATCCTTTTCCGGCAAGACCCATAGCGGTATTAATGGCGGTGGCGATATCACTTAGAGAATCTCCGCCGCTCGCCTTCAGATCGATTACGACGGTTTCAGAGTCTATGGTCAAACTCGTGGTTGAAGTTCGATCGCTGTTGAGTCCCAACAGTGAATAGATAGATGTGCTCTGACTGGTAAACCGATCGCTTTGTGCTCCTTGGGTGATGGAATTCTTTATAGTTGCCGTGCCGTTATCTTTCCACCCGAATTCCTGCACGAGGTTGGTAGACGTTCCGTTCAGCAATGTAATCCCGTCCTCACCGGTATCATCACTGGTGAGTATTAACCGGTAGTCGTTGGTTCCGTAATTGACGACACTGGCGGTTACACCGGAAGGGTCGGTTCCGGTATTGGCATTGTTGATGGTGCTGGCCACATCGGAAAGCGTGTCCGTGGAGTTGATGATAATTACCGTGCCGTTTATGATGATATCTCCGGCATATGAACTACCCAGGGCGTCGGATTGACTGGTGAAAGGATTTGAGGACAGTTTCTGCGCTTTTGCAAGATTTGTGATCTCGATAGCATAGCTTCCGGGGCCTGCATCCTTGTCGGTGGTCACAGACAAAAAGTCGTCGGCATCGTAAATTGCACTGTCGGTAGCCATGCTGCTGGTAAACACGGCAAAATCTTCCGTGTCTTTTAGACTTTCGGCAGCCGTTTTAAAGGCCAGAAGCTTTGTATTAATTGACTGCCATTCGGATAGTTTTGCCTCGGCCTCGGACTTTTCATCTTCCACAAGGTCTACCCGCCGATGATCCACCGCAATCAGTTGATCGATCATGGTTCGCCAGTCGAACCCACTGGCGAGACCGCTCACCATGTTGGTGCTAATTGTCATGTGCTTCCTTTCCGATGATCCCGGAGACAGGGATCGATTGGATGCATATTCGACATTTCTTATATCTACAGTATATTATCGGAAAAAATTGCCCGAAACTTGAGATGTTTCTAATTATTTGCAATAATAATGCCGAAGTCCGAGCCATGGATTCCTGGTTTTGATTGGGATCCGATTACCACACATCAGGATTCGAGAAAATTGAATTGGGGTTGTGATAGCAGATTGAAACAAGTGATCCGTCATTCTTAAGAAAGCGGGAATCCAGCGAGTGAGCTATATTAGTTACGTTCAACTTGCATGTTGCGATTAGCCGGGTTCATTTGTTTACGGATATATATAAGGGGATATGAACACCGAAGAGATCAATAATTTGTTTTCTGCGGCGGCGGCCCGGTATCAAAACGGCGACCTGGATGGCGCCAGAACCCATCTCCAGTCAATCATCCGGCAAGCGCCGGAAACGGCTGAAGCCCATCACCTTCTGGGTATCATAGCCTTAATGAAAAACCGGCTTCAAACGGCACGTGATGCCTTTGAACAGGCCTCCGGCCGTGAACCCGAAACGGCAAAATACGTATACAATTACGGGGTTGTGCTTCAGCGCTTGGGCGAAACCGATCGTGCCATCGATGCCTACGAAAGAACACTTGCCATCGATCCGGATTATCCGGGTGCCCGAAACAATCTCGGGGCTGCCCTTCGGGATACCTTGCAGTTCAACCGGTCGGAACATCATCTAAAAAAGGCACTGGCCACCGGCCGTGACAGCAGCAATGTGTGGAATAATCTCGGTTCGGTATTAAGGGATCAGGGGCGTATCGAAGCGGCAATAGACGCCTACCAAAAAGCCTTGACATGCGACAGCCCGAATGCGGTGGCGCACTCCAACCTGCTGCTCTGCCTGCATTATCTTCCGACGGTTGACGCGGAAGCAATTTTTAATGCCCATCTACAGTGGGCGGGGGTTCATTGCCCGCATGATTCACCGATTTTCAAAGAACCGTTGCCCGATTCTCGCAACCGGCGGCTCCGTATCGGCTATGTGTCCGCCGATTTTTATGCCCACTCGGTTTCGTTTTTTCTAAAATCAATATTGCAAAACCAGGATCGCGAAACGTTCACCGTGTATTGCTACCATGCCGGCAGCAAGACAGATCAAACCACCGCATGGTTCAAACAACGGCCTGTGGTCTGGCGCGACATTCATCATTTAAATGACCTGGAAACGGCTCAACAAATTCGTAAAGACGGCGTGGATATCCTAATCGATTGTTCCGGGCATACGGACGGCAACCGGCTCAAGATGTTCGCCCTGAAACCGGCTCCTCTCCAGGTCACCTATCTGGGGTATCCGGATACCACCGGGCTTTCAGCTATTGATTTCCGGTTAACCGATGCCTGGGCGGACCCGCCGGAAGCACCGACTCCGGCCAGCGAGACGCTTATCCGGATGCCCGGCGGCTTTTTGTGCTATGAGCCGCCGAATGCCGCTCCGGAGGTCGATGAACTGCCTGCTGTAAAGAACGGCTATCTCACGTTTGGATCATTTAATTCGGTACCGAAACTCAATTCTCACGTACTGGATATATGGGGGCGGCTGCTCCAGAAAATACCCTCTGCAAAGCTGTTACTCAAAGCCCGGCAGTTTCATGACGAATCGGTTGCAAAATATTATCTCGACCGTTTTTGCAAACGGGGTGTTTCCGGTGAGCGTATTGAAATCACCGGTCCGACATCCGGTATTGAAAAACATTTCCGGTGGTACAATCGGGTCGATGTGGCCCTGGATCCCTTTCCGTATAATGGAACGACATCCACTTATGATGCGTTGTATATGGGGGTGCCGGTTATTTCGCTTAAAGGATATACTCATGCCGGTCGTGTGGGCCACAGCATTCTCTCCCGCATGGGCTTAAGTCAACTGGTCGCCGACGCCGACGATCGATACATTGCCGTCGGTGCGTTTCTGGCCCAAAACTTAGACACACTCAGCCGCCTGCGAAGATCGCTGCGGGATACGGTCATCGCTCAAAACGATGGAAAAGAATTTGCCCGCCTGATGGAAAGCGTGCTCCTTCAACTTTGGCAAAGTCGGACGCAATCATAAAAAAAACCCCGCTTTCCGAGGAAAGCGGGGTTTTGGTTAAGGTTTTTAGCTTTCAGCTAATATATTGTCTATATTATCCGATCAGTGAAAGGACCGATTGAGGTGCCATATTGGCCTGTCCCAACATCGCCGTACCAGACTGCATGAGAATCTGGTTCTTGGTGAAGCTGGTCATTTCAGCGGCCATATCCACGTCGCGAATGGTCGATTCGGCTGCCGACACGTTTTCAATGGTCGTCGCCAAGTTGGCTGCAGCATATCCCAGCCGGTTCTGAATCGCACCGAGGTCACCCCGTTTCTCATCGATGTAGGTGACGGCTGTGTCAATGCTGTTGAGCAGGTTCTGGGCATTGGTAGCATCAGAAACATCCCAGGTGCTAAGGGCAACTGAACCGTCGTAATTACCAGAGGTTCGCATGTTGCCCATGGTCAGAGAAATCTTGTCATAGGCGCTGTCCGTTGTACCCACCTGGATATCCTCGCTTGTACCCGAGACGGTGAACGCACCGGCTAGCTCGGAATCGTTGCTGTATCCACTATCGACGGTGATTTTTACTCCCAGGCTGTTGAAGTCAATGGTCTGGGCCCCGGTGGCCGAAAGGGTTATTGTCTGAGTGATAACGCCGTCGGACAGTGTAATGCCCATAGTGTCGCCATC
>CAYSUA010000043.1:0-13448 GCA_964433795.1 uncultured Desulfobacteraceae bacterium
CTGTAAGCAACTTGGGCTTTGTGCATAACCAGACACCCGTCTGCATCAACGGATGTTTTTATGGTATTCCTGCAGGGGGCGCACTTTCGACTCCCCTTCCCGTTTTGCCGCGATTCCTTTGGCTGCCGCGATCGACGCTGCCGTGGTTGTGATATACGGAATCTTATAATTGATAGCGGTCTTTCGAACCTCGGAACTATCCTCGGCGCTCTCGCGGCCGCTCGGGGTATTAACCAGCAGCTGGATCTCGCCGTTTTTCATAGCATCCTTCAGATTGGGTCGGCCCAATCCGATCTTCTGGATTTGTTCGGATTCTATCCCGTGCGACTTGAGAAAATGATGGGTCCCTCGGGTGGCTAAGATACGAAATCCCAGGTCCCGGAACAGCCGGATCGGTTCCAGGGCCGCTGTTTTATCCCGGTCGGCGATGGTAAACAGCACGGTCCCCTCCAGTGGCAACATGACTTGAGTGGCTTCCTGGGCTTTGAAAAAAGCTCGCCCGTAGGAGTGGGATAGGCCAAGCACCTCTCCGGTGGATCGCATCTCAGGCCCCAATACCGGATCGACCTCCGGGAACATGTTGAATGGGAATACCGCTTCCTTGACTCCGTAATGGGGGATGTGGTGTTGTGTAAGCGCGAGGTCGGACAGGCTTTTCCCCAGCATCACCTGGGTGGCCAGGCGGGCCATGGATACATTACAGACCTTGGATACGATGGGAACGGTCCGGGAAGCCCGTGGATTTGCCTCTAGGACGTAAACGGTGTTTTCGTAAATAGCGTACTGGACGTTCATGAGACCGACGACATTCAAGGCAACGGCAATTTTCCGGGTGTATTCGCTGATGGTTTCGATGTGCTTCGGTGGAATGCTGATGGGCGGAATCACGCAGGCCGAATCTCCCGAGTGGACGCCGGCAAGCTCAATGTGCTCCATTACCGCCGGTACGAATGCGTCCTTACCGTCGGCAATGGCATCGGCTTCAGCCTCAATGGCGTTGTCCAGAAAACGATCGATCAAAATGGGGCGTTCCGGAGATATTTCAACTGCGGCATTCACGTACTGCCGGAGCATTTCATCGTCCAGTACCACTTCCATACCCCGGCCGCCCAGTACGTAAGAGGGGCGAACCATTAGCGGGTATCCGATTTTTTCGGCAATTTCGCGTGCCTCTTCCAGGGTGCTGGCCATGCCCGATTCGGGTTGAGGAATGCCGAGTTCGCGCATAATCTTCCTGAATCTGTCACGATCTTCAGCCAGATCGATGGTATCCGGGGAAGTGCCGAGAATATTAACACCGGCCTTGGCCAGCTCGCCGGCAATGTTGAGCGGCGTCTGGCCGCCGAACTGAACGATAGCCCCTTCGGGTTGCTCCTTTTTATAAATACTGAGCACATCCTCCACGGTCAGCGGCTCGAAGTAGAGCTTATCGGAAGTGTCGTAATCGGTGGATACGGTCTCCGGATTGCAGTTGACCATTATCGATTCAAAACCCTCGTCTCGAATGGCAAAGGCTGCATGTACGCAGCAGTAGTCAAACTCGATTCCCTGGCCGATTCGATTCGGTCCGCCTCCCAGCACCATGATTTTCTTGCGGTCGCTGACCGGAACCCGGTCCGGAGCATTGTATGTGGAATAGTAGTAGGCCGCCTCTTCGACTCCGCTGACCGGAACCGGTTCCCATGCCTCATCGAGTCCCAGGCGGATACGCTGTTCCCGAATTTCGGTTTCGCTCAGTTCCAGCAAATCGGCAAGATAGCGGTCGGCAAACCCGTCCTTTTTGGCGCGCGTCATCAGCTCGTCCGGCAGGTTCCGGCCCTTATGAACCAGGATTTCCTCTTCAAGCGCAACGAGTTCCTTCATCTGTTCGATGAACCAGGGCTTGATGTAGGTAATTTTATAAAGCCTTTCAACATCGGCTCCCTTGCGAAGGGCTTCGTACATCTGGAACTGTCGCTCACTGCTGGAAACGCCAAGAGCGCTGTATAGGTCATCCAACGTCATGCGGTTGAAGTCTTTCGCAAAGCCCAGCCCGTAGCGGTTAATCTCCAAGCTTCGAATCGCCTTTTGAAACGCCTCTTTGTAGTTGCGACCGAGGCTCATGGCTTCTCCAACCGCCCGCATCTGGGTTCCCAGCTCATCCTGGGCGCCTTTAAATTTTTCAAAGGCCCAGCGGGCGAATTTAACTACGACATACTCGCCGGACGGTGTATACTTTTCCAAAGTACCGTCTCTCCAGTACGGAATTTCATCCAGCGTCAGCCCTCCGGCCAGCAGGGCCGAGACCCGGGCGATGGGGAAGCCGGTGGCCTTGGAGGCCAGGGCCGAAGAACGGGACGTACGAGGGTTGATCTCGATGACGACCACGCGGCCGGTGACCGGATCGTGGGCAAACTGGATGTTGGTGCCGCCGATAACCTCGATGGCTTCAACAATGGAATAGGAATACTGCTGAAGACGTTCCTGCAAATCGGGAGCGATGGTCAGCATGGGAGCCGTACAGTAACTGTCGCCGGTGTGGATTCCCATTGCGTCCACATTTTCGATGAAGCAGACAGTGATCATCTGGTTTTTGGCGTCCCGCACCACCTCCAGTTCCAGCTCTTCCCATCCCAACACCGATTCCTCGACAAGCACCTGGTTGACCAAGCTAACCGAAAGGCCACGGGCGGCCACCGTCCTCAACTCTTCCACATTGTAGACCAGACCGCCACCGGTGCCGCCCATGGTGTAAGCCGGGCGAATCACAACCGGATATCCGAGCTGCTCGGCAACGGCTTCGGCTTCCTGGACCGTGTTGACGGTTTGGCTTTCGGGCATTTCGATGCCCAGACGGTTCATGGTCTCCTTGAAAGCGAGGCGGTCCTCTCCGCGCTCGATGGCGTCCACGTTGACCCCGATGACCTTCACATCGTATTCTTCCAGCACACCTGTGCGGTGGAGTTCAGAAGATAGATTCAATCCGGTCTGTCCCCCCAGGTTCGGCAACAGGGCGTCCGGTCGCTCACGGGCGATGATTTCCGTAAGTGCCCTTATATTCAGCGGCTCGATGTACGTCACGTCTGCCATCCCGGGATCGGTCATTATAGTGGCCGGATTGGAGTTGACCAGAATGACACTGTAACCGAGAGATCGCAGGGCTTTGCAGGCCTGAGTGCCGGAATAATCGAACTCGCAGGCCTGACCGATGATGATCGGTCCCGAACTGATGATCAGAATTTTTTCGATGTCTGTTCGCTTGGGCATGAGTGCTCCTTTCAGGTGTGAAGTTTTTTGTTTTTTATCAGAGAAATGTAGAAAATTTTCATTGAACTATTTACAGATTGGATTAAATCATACTAAATTAATATAGCCCCGATAAACGGGATAAGTGCCTTCACCAATTTTTTTTGTTAAAAAACATGAAAAAATTTCTAAGGCACTAAATAAGTTAGGCAGAATTTAAAATCAAGAACAACAGATTATTTTATTGTTACTGGCCGCCTGTTTGTCCCGCAGACGACAAATGGGCAGCCTCGGTTAAATGTTGCGTTCGAATGGCGAACGTATTTATTAATTGTTCAAGGAGGAAAGCATGAATTTAAATCGACCCAATGCAAATGATGCACTTCAGACGAGGAACCGCTCCCGCGATGTTGCCCCTCAATCAGGTATCTGCAGCAGGTGTTTGGATGGCTGCAAGGGAAATTGTGATCTGTTTAAAGCCACTTTCAGGGGACGAGAGCTTCTATACCCGGAACCCTATGGAGAAGTGACGGCAGGTGCAGATAAAGACTATCCAGTGGATTATTCCCACTTGAATATTATGGGGTACGCCCTTGGTGCAAAGGGGATCGAAGCTGACCCGGACAAAGCCACCTTTCCCGCTGTAGATACGGAAACATCATTCGGCGTCACCAATAAGGTGAAAATGAAATCTCCCATGTTCACCGGGGCTCTCGGCAGTACGGATATTGCACGCAAAAACTGGGAGCATTTCGCTGTCGGTGCTGCAATCAGCGGCATCACCCTGGTGTGCGGCGAGAATGTCTGCGGAATCGATCCTGAATTAGAGTTCAACAGCGACGGCAAGGTGAAGAAATCACCGGAGATGGATCGCCGCGTAAAGGAATATCGGCGATACAAAGACGACTATGGCGATATCCTGATTCAGATGAATGTGGAAGACACCCGAAACGGTGTGGCTGAATATGTCATCGAAAACCTCGGGGTTGAGACCATCGAGTTAAAATGGGGCCAGGGAGCCAAGTGTATCGGCGGCGAAATTAAAGTTAACTCCCTGGATCGCGCCATCGAATTAAAGAAACGGGGCTATATCGTTACCCCGGATCCGGAAGATCCCGCACATCAGGCATCCTTTAAGGCAGGCCCCTTGAAACAATTTGAAAGGCATTCGCGTCTCGGATTCGTAGATCAGGAAGGATTTATGAAAGAGGTGGAACGTGTCCGCAGTCTCGGAGCCAAGCGAATCACGTTGAAAACAGGCGCCTATCCCATGAGAGAATTGGCCATGGCAATCCGCTGGTCCAGTGATGCGGGTATCGATTTGTTGACCATAGACGGTGCTCCGGGTGGTACGGGAATGAGTCCCTGGCGGATGATGGTCGAATGGGGAATCCCTTCCATATACCTGCATTCCATGGCTTATGAGTTGTGTGAGCGGCTGACCCAAAAAGGCAAGCGTGTCCCGGATATTGCATTTGCCGGAGGGTTTTCTTCCGAAGACCATGTTTTTAAGGCACTGGCCCTTGGCGCCCCTTATTGCAAAGCCATTTGCATGGGGCGCGGTTTGATGATTCCGGGTATGGTGGGCAAAAATGCTGAAAAATGGCTGCGCGATGAAGACGGCGGGCTGCCTCCAAACGTTTCGAAATACGGATTTTCCAAAGAAGAAATTTTTATGAACTACGAGGTTTTAAAGGAGAAATACGGGTCTGAAGTAGACAAATTTCCGTTGGGTGCTGTCGGAATCTATAACGTGGTGGATAAAATCAATGTCGGCCTCCAGCAACTGATGGCCGGATCGCGCAATTGGAAAATTGAATATATCAGCCGTGACGACCTGTGCTCCCTGACAGAGGAGTGTACCAAGATCACCGGTATAAAATACGTTATGGATGCGTATCGGGAAGAAGCCCTGGCGATAGTCGACGCATAGGATCTCGAAATTTCGGATGTGGTTAACCTTATTACGTTATCTTATTGAAGGAGGTAAGACATGTCGGATACGATCTTAAAGAACATTTTGGAAAGAGATCCGGGTGAAAATGAATTCCACCAAACAATAAAAGAATTCTTTGAAACCATAAAGCCGGTCTTAGACCGGCACCCGGAATATGGTCGCCTGGGCGTTCTTGAGCGAATCACGGAACCTGAACGGGTGATCATGTTTCGGATACCCTGGATGGACGACGAACGGAAAGTTCGTGTGAACCGGGGATACCAGGTTGAAATGAACAGCGCTATCGGGCCGTTTAAAGGAGGGTTGAGATTTCATCCTTCGGTAAGCTTGAGCATTTTTAAATTTTTGGCGTTTGACCAGGTTTTTAAAAACGCGTTGACGACACTGCCCATGGGAGGCGCCCAAGGCGGAGCCGATTTTGAACCCAAGGGAAAGTCGGATGACGAGGTGATGCGGTTCTGCCAGAGCTTTATGAGTGAGTTGTCCCACCATATCGGACAGGACAAGGACATCCCCGACGGAGGCCTGGGAGTCGGGGCGAGGGAAATCGGATATCTCTTCGGGCAGTACAAAAAGCAGCGCAATGAATTCGCGGGCGTCCTCACCGGCAAAGGCCTGCAATGGGGAGGGAGTCAGATCCGTTTGCAAGCCACAGGATACGGTGTCGTCTATTTTGCTGCTGAAATGTTGGCAGCGCGGAATGAAACCTTTGAAGGCAAGAAATGTCTCGTATCCGGGTCCGGAAACGTTGCCCAGCACACTGCAGAAAAAATCATTGATCTGGGCGGTAAAGTGATGGCTCTATCCGATTCATCCGGCCACATCTATGATCCCGAAGGAATCGACAAGGACAAACTGTTGTTTGTCAAGCGGTTGAAAAACATCAAACGCGGAAGGATCGGAGAATATATCGATAAATACTCTGAAGCGGTTTACGAGGAGGCCGACGGTTCCTTGGATTACAATCCATTGTGGAAGCAAAAGGCCGATTGCGTGTTTCCCTGTGCCGTGGAGAATGAGATCAACGAAAAGGATGCTTCCAACCTTATCAACAATGGTATTCAATTGATCTGCGAAGGTGCGGATATGCCGGCATCACCGGAAGCCATTAAGACCTTTTCAGAAAGCAAGCTTCTCTATGCTCCCGGGAAAGCCGCAAATGCCGGTGGTGTGGCAGTGTCAGGTTTGGAGATGGCTCAGAATAGAATGCTTCTGACTTGGTCGGCGGAAGAGGTTGATCAGCGTTTAAGGAGTATCATGAAGAATATCCATCAAACCTGTTTGGATGTTGCCGCTGATTACGGGGAATCCGACAATTATGTGGCGGGTGCAAACATCGCCGGTTTTGTCCGTGTGGTTAATTCTATGCTGGATCAGGGTCTGGTATAGCGCCTTGCATGCTGATTGTTTAACCAAATGGCTTGGGCAAAATTGATTGAGTCTTGCAATTTTGAGTGTTCAGTGTTCAGAGTTCAGTGTTCAGAGTTCAGGGTTATGGAGGTCGCAGTCGCCATGTAGGGGGTGCTTTTCCTAACGCTGAACACTGAACCCCTGAACACTAGCATTAATACCCCATTCGTCCCCGTCCATATCGTATCTCCACGTATTTTCAGATTTGCCTAAACATTGACATTAAGTCGCTATAACGCTAAGGTGCCATAACTACAACCCTACTCCAATTTGTTTGCGATCATTTAGGGCATAAAAGGAGGTGACTTTATGGCAACACACAATAAGCGGGCCACCATCTACTTTGATCCAGACTTGCATAAAGCTTTGCGCCTAAAATCGGTTGAAACATCCCGATCCGTATCCGATCTTGTGAATGAGGCTGTCAGAGAAGTCCTTGCAGAGGATGCCGAGGATCTTGCAGCGTTTGTTGACAGGGCGAAGGAACCGCTGATCAGCTATGATGAAATGGTTAAGAGGCTGAAGCAAGATGGCCGCATATAAGATATTTTTCAAGAAATCGGTTCATAAGGATTTTCAATCTATCCCTAAAAAGGATCTCAAAAGATTACTCAGCCGTATTGCAGCCTTCGCAGAAGATCCGCGCCCTTCAGGTTGCGAAAAATTGACAGGATTCGAAAGATACCGTCAGAGGCAAGGCCGATACCGTATTGTATATTCAATCCAAGATGATGAACTCACGGTCTGGGTGGTGAAGGTGGGGCACAGAAAAGATGTATATCGGTGAAGAAACATAATTCAAACATACTTTTGATTGATATAAGTTTGGAGGAGATTTGGAATAAATATGGAACGGTTATTTAAGAATGCAAAAGTGTTTGATGGCTGTGGTCAGGTGATCGATTCCGGCTGGATGCTCGTTGAGGGGGATAAAATTTCCGGAATCGGCTCCATGGATCAAATTCCGGAAGAAAAGCCGGATACTGAGATAATAGATTTGTCCGGACAGACCCTTTTGCCCGGTCTCATCGACGGGCATGTGCATATATGCCTTGAAAGTTCACCCGATCCCCTAAAGACTGCCGGCGAGCAAAATGAAGTTCCGCTGGCGTTGCTGACTGCCGGGCATGCGGCTCAAACGCTGGCTGCCGGATTCACCACGGTGAGAGATCTGGGAGGCCCGAATTTTGTTAATATCGCGGTTCGGAATGCTGTCAAAACCGGTCACATCCCGGGTCCCAGGATCATTTGTGCCGGGCAAAACATCTGTATGACCGGGGGGCATGGCTGGCGGATTGGCAGAGAAGCCGACGGACCGGATGAAATTCGACGGGCAGTAAGGGAGCAGACCCGGGCCGGGGCGGATCAGGCAAAATTTATGGCAACCGGGGGCGTGCTTACGGAAGTGGGCAAACCCGGACAAGTCCAGCTTACAGAAGAAGAATTGCAAGCCGGTATCGACGAGGCTCATCGGGCCGGATTGAAAACATCCACCCATGCAAAGGGATTGGAAGGAATAAGAAACGCTGTCAGAGCCGGCATCGACACCATCGAACACGGAGATATGCTGGATGACGAACTGATCGAACAAATTATTAAAAAGGGCATATATGTGGTTCCCACCCTGACTGCCGGAGCGAACATTATCGCCAAGGGTACGGAAGGAGGAGTTCCGGAATGGGCGGTGGAGAAAGCCCGGCGGACCCGGCCTGAGCGGCTCGAAATCCTGAGAAAAGCAAAAAATGCCGGAATCAAAATCGGATACGGCACGGATGCCGGAACACCGTTTAACTATCATGGGGAAAATGCAGCAGAATTCATCCATCTGATCAAAGAGGTGGGATTCAGCCCGATGGAAGTCTTGACGTTGGCCACATCCGTAAATGCCGACATGCTCGGCTTGGGCGATACGATTGGTCGATTGGCGAAAGGCTACCTTGCTGATTTTATCGTCGTGAACGGCAATCCGGCAAATGATATTGAAGGGTTGTTAGATCCGAAAAAAATCACCACTGTTTACCAGAGCGGTAAACCGGTGGCTGAAAGAGGACGAATACGAATATGAATTTACGGAAATTGGAAGCTTTTTTACCGTTTCAACCGACAGTTCCATAAGATTGATACTTGTGGCCGATAATGTGTAATAGCCGACAACTGAATTGGACCGTCCCTTTATCAGAACAAACGTCGTGGCAATTTTCTTTTTTGCGTCCTGTGAGGCACGCTTTTTGAGATACGAGTCTAATGTGTCCTCCCCACAAGATAAAGCCGCCCGGTCATGACTTCAAATCCTGCTACTCTCCATAGTATCCAGTCAGCGCTTCTTTCTCTCCCTTCGGTAACATTTAATTATGAAGCAACGGGAGATCTTTACCTCAATTTCATCTGCGTTTTGAAGATTCAGGTTTTCAGATAATCGGAATGTTTTTTGACAATTTTCATAAAACGGTTTATCCAAACTTTTACAGCACATCATCAGATCACCAAAATTATTCAAAAGGAGGGCGAGTCGTGCTGATCATAGCAGAAAGAATAAATGCATCTCGGAAGTCCATATCCCAGGCGATTTCCGATGGAGATCGAGAATTCATTCAGAACGAAGCTAAGAACCAGGACCAGGCCGGTGGTGACTACATCGATGTCAACGCCGGCACCTTTGTGGGTGAGGAAGCAGAAAAACTCAAATGGGTTATCGAAGCGGTTCAGGAAGTGACCGAAAAACCGCTTTGCATTGACAGCCCTGATCCGGAAGTGATCAAGACCATGGTTCCCCTGGTGAAAAAAACACCCATGATCAATTCCATCACGCTTGAACCGGAACGGCTGGAGGGTATTTTACCGATTGTTGCGGAAAACAAAACCAAGGTCATCGCACTCTGTCAGTCCGAAGACGCCATGGCAGATACTGCCGACGACAAGGTGAAGATGGCCGAACAGCTGGTGGAGAAGGTTACGGCTGCCGAAATTCCGCTGGACGATCTGTATATCGATCCGTTGGTGTATCCCTTATCTACAAACACCCAGTCTGCTATTGCAACCCTTGAAGCCATTGAAAGAATCATGAAAGGCTTTCCAGGCGTTCACACCACCTGCGGGCTGACCAATGTTTCCTACGGCCTGCCTGCCAGAAAGTTGATTAATCGAACATTTCTGGTATCCGCCATAGGCCGCGGGCTCGACTCCGCCATTTTGGACCCCACAGACAACGCGCTTTACGGTTCATTAAAGGCGGCGCTGTCGGTTAACGGTCGGGATGATTACTGTATGGAATATATCACTGCATTCAGGGAAGAACGGCTGGAATAGATTTTCGAATGCCGATTTGCGATTTTAGATTAAAGAAATTCCACCGCAAAGGAGGATCAGAAAATGGCAAGGGAACCGAAACCTGATTTTGAACGTTATATGATGGCTCTAAACTGCGAAGAACCGGATCGTGTACCTCTGGGTGAATGGCATGTAGACCCCCTTCCCATGGAAAGCTATCTGGGAAGGAAAATCGTCACCCTGCAGGATCAGATTGAGTTCTGGCATACTGCCGGATTCGATTACATCACCACCTCTTCCGGTATTCTGGAACCGGTCCGGGCTCCTGAGGGAATGACCATCAAGGGGGAAGCGGTTCGTACGGAGTATGGCGACGGCCGGGAACGGGAATGGGCTCACGAGCACGATGGAGTGATCACCAATTGGGAAGCCTTTGAGAAATACCAATGGCCGTCAGTGGATGACTTTGACTTCTCCAAATGGGATGCCCTCGATCACAGCCTTCCAGGCGGAATGAAAGCAATCCTTTTGTTGGGAAAAATATATACCACCGTCTGGATGTTCATGGGAGCGGAAACTTTTTTCAATGCGCTTGAAAAAAATGAGGAGCTGGTATCGGCTCTTTTCGAAAAAGTCGGCCGGATCCAGTACGAAACCTTTTTAAGGGTGGCGGAACATTCGTGCGTGGGAGCAGTGCTCAACCCGGATGATATCGCCCACAATGCCGGCTTGCTGATTCATCCCAAATATCTTAAAAAATATGTCTTCCCCTGGTACAAAAAGATCGGTGACGTGTGCCGGGATAAGGGTGTCGGGTATATTTTCCACAGCGACGGGGACAACACCGAGGCCATGGATGATTTTATTGATTGCGGATTCCATGCCTTCAACCCGGTTCAGCCTAATTCCATGGATATAGAGGAAGTTAAGAAAAAATGGGGCGATAAACTCTGTATTATCGGAAATCTCAACCTAGACTCGACATTGACGCTCGGATCGCCGGAAGACGTTCGGGCGGAGGTTTATGAGCGGATCAGGACCATCGGACCCGGCGGCGGATACATGGTCGCCTCTTCAAACTCCATTACCGACTACGTACCGCTTGAAAATATGAAAGCTATGATCGACGCAACCTTTGAATTCGGCAAATATCCCATCGAACTTGAAGCGGGCGGGGTTAAAGGGAAGGTCTCGAGATTTCAGTCCCAACCGAAACAGGCGGTGTCCAGAGAAGATACCGGGTTGAATGTCGATGCCTATGTAACGGCTTTGCTGAGCAACGATGTGTCCCAGGTTTCGGATCTAATCGAAAAGGATACGGATGCCGGCATAGCTGCATCGAAAATCGTAGGCCAGGGTATGATCCCGGCTATGACCGTCGTTGGAGAGAAATTTCAGATCGGAGAGATTTATATTCCGGAAATGATGATTGCTGCCAAAGCCATGTCTGATACACTTGCCGCGTTCAAGGAGCAACTGGTGGAAAGAGGGGAAGCGAAAGCGGGGCGTGTGATTATCGGCACGGTAAAGGGAGATCTTCATGACATCGGCAAAAACCTGGTGGCAATGATGCTGGAAGGACAGGGGTTTTCCGTGGAAGATCTGGGGGTTTCCGTTACCACGGATACATTCGTTCAAACGGTAAAAGAGAAACGGCCCGACGTTCTTGCCATGAGTGCCTTGTTGACAACCACAATGGTTGAAATGAAGAATACCATCAATGCGTTGAAAGAAGCCGGCCTTCGGGACGGCATAAAAATCATTGTCGGCGGTGCTCCGGTTACCCAGGCCTTTGCAGATGAAATCGGAGCCGACGGATATGCCTATGATTCACCGGGAGCTGCTCAGAAATGTAAAGAATTGCTTTCGTTGTAGCGTGCGTGTCGGTTCGTTGCATAACCGATCCGAAGCGCTATATTGCGAATAGGTCATGCGCCCTTCATTTTATTGCATGATCGCTTATTCGTTTAATTAGGGATGTCTGTTCGGTCGGGATAACAATTCTGGCCTTACGGGCGGGGATTAACTTTGTAGCCGTTAGAAAGGAGGAATGAAATGACTCAACGAATTCGTATGTTTTTATTGGTTATTGCGGTGCTGGCTTTGGCGGTATGTATCGCAGGGCCTGCATCTGCCAAGGTGCTGAAATGGAGAATGGTGACATCATGGCCGGCCGGCATTCCGCTTTATACCGACATGGCGGAAGTGTTTGCCAAGGATGTGGAAAAACTTTCAGGTGGTCGTTTCAAAATCCAGGTGCTTCCCGGTGGCGCCATTGCGCCGGCCCTGGAAGTGACGGATACGGTTAAAAAGGGAATTGCGGAGCTGGGTCATACCTGGCCGGGCTATGACATCGGCCGCGATCCGACCACCGCCATATTCGGTGGCTATGCCGGAGGTATGGAGTCGGTTCCTATGTTGCACTGGCTGTATCAAGGAAACGGAAAAGAAATGTGGCGCCAGTTTCGTGAAGAGAAATTCGGTGTCGTTTCTTTTCCATGCGGCATTCGCCCCCCCGAAGCCTTTGCCCATTCCCATAAACCCATACGGACCCTGGATGATTTCAAGGGGTTGAAAATGCGTACGGTCGGCGCCTGGGCACAGATCCTTCCGGGATTGGGTGCTTCCGTGGTTTCTTTGCCGGGCGGTGAAGTGTATCAAGCCCTTGAAAGAAAAGTGATCGACGCTACCGAATGGGCCACCCCGGGTGAAAACGTGATCTCCGGTTTCCATGAAATCGCCAAATACATCATCGTACCCGGTTCTCACCAACCCAGCGCACCTTTCGAAATCTCCATCAATAAAAAGAAATTTGATGCGCTTCCCAAAGATCTGCAGATCATACTTGAAGAGGCGGCTGAGATGGCCACCTTCAAATCCTGGGTGAAGATCGGGCGTCTCGATATGGGGGCTATGGAGGTTTTCCGAAAGAACGGAAACGAAATCATTTACCTGTCTCCCGAAACCCAGAAACGGGCACATGAACTGGGCAAAGAGTGGGCTGCCAAGATCGCCACAGGCAATGCTTGGTTTAAAAAGGTTATGGAATCACAAAATAAATTTGAAAAAGAGTGGGGACAGGTGGGATCCATCCGATACTTCCAGAGATAACCCAATGCATCGGTCAGAGCCCTATTCGGCTCTGACCGATTTTTTATGTCTCCATGACCGCCTCAAACTGTTTTATTCAGAAAACCCAAACCTTTTTCAGAGGCTCAAGCATGAATGCCTTATCCAGATTTATCCATGCCATCGATAAATTCAGTGATCGTACCGGCCGCATTGTGGGATGGATCGCTGTGCCGATGATCATTGCCTTGATTTATGAAGTCTTCGCCCGATATGTCTTTCTGCGCCCCACCATCTGGTCCTATGAAATCACTTACATGATCTATGGAACCCATTTTTTGCTCGGTGCCGGTTACACCTTGCACGTCAAAGGGCATATCCGGATTGATTTGCTCTACATGCAATTTCCACCCAGGGGTCGGGCATTGATCGACGTCATCGGGTATCTGGTTATTTTTTTCCCCATCATGTTCATACTGGTTATTTCCAGTTATGATATGGCCAAGGATGCTTACGACAT
>CAYSUA010000043.1:13458-17761 GCA_964433795.1 uncultured Desulfobacteraceae bacterium
CCCAATTCACACCATGGCAACCCATCTTATGGCCATTTAAAAGCATCATCGGTGTGGGGTTCAGCTTTCTCATTTTGCAGGGCATTGCTGAATTTTTGCGCAGTGTAATCATGCTCATCCGAGGGGAAGAATCATGATAGAGGCCATAATAAGTTCCGATTACTTCGTCCTGTTGATGTTTCCGGGGGTGCTGCTCTCCATTTTCTTGGGTTTTCCGGTAGCATTTTCTCTCATGGGTATGTCTTTAATTTTCGGTATCTTCGGTTTCGGGGATGCTGCCGGCGCCATGCTCGTCCGCCGGGTGTGGGACATTGCCAATAATTATGTGTTGGCTGCTGTCCCCCTGTTTGTCTTTATGGGATCCATGCTTGAGGCCTCGGGTATTGCATCACGCCTGTTTGAGTCTATGATTCAATGGACCGGAAGACTTCGCGGCGGGATGGCCATCGGCACCGTCATTATGTGCACGATCTTTGCCGCAGCAACCGGAATTATCGGAGCATCAGAGGTGGTCATCGGACTGCTGGCCATCCCACCCATGCTGGCTCGAAAATATAATAAGGGATTGATCTGCGGGACCATTTGTGCCGGAGGATCATTGGGAACTATTATCCCTCCAAGTGTCGTGATCGTTGTCTATGGTCCGGCAGCAGGCCTCTCGGTGGGGCGGTTGCTTATGGCGGCCGTGTTTCCAGGACTGGTGCTGTCCGCCTTATACATCAGCTACATCATCGTTCGCTGTATGCTCCGCCCCCAGGACGGTCCAGGGCTGCCACCGGAAGAATTCGGCATGCCTTTAATGGACAAACTGAAACTGACCCTTACTTCCCTTTTACCGCCACTTTTTCTTATTTTTGCCGTCATGGGTACTATCCTCTTGGGTTGGGCGGCCCCAACGGAAGCGGCCGCACTCGGTGCATTCGGCGCGGTGATCCTAACCACCCTATACGGAAAGATGAGCGTTCAAACCTTTAAAAATGCCTGTATCAATACACTTCGAATCAGTGCCATGATCATGCTGGTGCTCACCGGCGGTACCATGTATACTGGTGTGTTCTTGGGGATGGGTGGCGGTCAGGTTACCGAACAGTTGTTGATGGCCCTGAACCTGTCTCCATGGACCATGCTGTTACTGTTTCTCTTCGTTGCCTTTGTTTCAGGTTTCCTGTTGGATTGGATCAGCGTTTTACTGATTTTTGTTCCGATTTTTGTGCCCATTGTCATTAAGCTGGGATTTGATCCTATCTGGTTTTCCATCCTGTTCTTGGTGGTCATCCAAACCAGCTACTTGACACCGCCCATGGCACCCGCCATTTTCTATTTAAAGGGCATTGTCCCGCCGGAAATTAAGGTGTCCGATATGTTTTCCGGTGTGGTTCCTTACATTGTCTTGCAGCTGATCGGAATCGGAGTGATCATGATGTTTCCCAAAATAGCCTTATGGCTTCCGGAAATCATGATCGGGTTTAATAAGTGAAATTTGATACTTGATGCTCGTTTCTCGATACGCGATGTTTGATGCTGGATACTTGATAATTGAATGAATAAAAACCTTCTAACCGAGGGTTTCTTTTTCTGGTTTCCAGTTTCAAATTTCAAGTTTCATCTACTTTGAAATACCGACCTAAATATGAGGTTTCAAGGAGTTGATAAGTTCCGATTCATGATGTGAAAAAGGAGATTGACATGACGACCCACAAGCAGAGAGCACTTATGGCGGCCCGGGGAGAAATGCCGGATGTTCTGCCCTATATACCGAGATTCGACCTTTGGTATAACGCCAATTCCTGGGCGGACACGCTGCCCCAAGAGCATAAAGGCAGAACCGCCGATGAAATCGCACGGGCAGAAGGCTGGGCCCTGCATAAGGTGGTTCCCGAACTGCTGACCGTGGATTCCCCTGAAGAAAACCTTCATCGGGGTATCGGGCTTTACTCGCTTAAAGAAAACGGGTTTTGGATCACGTTTTCTCCCAATGTCGATGTCCGGGTCAAAGAAGAGGGAGATTCCAAACGGGTTGAATATCATACACCCTTAGGTGTGATCCGTGTGACCGAAGTCATCACGGAAGAAATGAAAAAAGCCGGGGCGTCCATTACCTGGCTTGAAGAGCGGGCCATTAAAACACGTGAAGACTACAAGATTCTGAAGTTTATATTTGAGAATATCGAAGTAAAGCCGGATTATGACCGGTATGCCGCATGGCAGGCGGATGTCGGGGAAGACGGAATCGCCGTTTTGATGGGGGCATTTGCACCCTCTCCCATTAATCATATTCAGCGGGATCTTCTGGAAGCCACCGATTTTTTCTATCATTACAATGACTATCAGAAAGAGATGCAGGATCTTGCCGAAGGGATCGGACAGGTCTATGAACAGCTGCTTCAGGTTGCTTCCAAATCCCCGGCAGAGGTGGTGTTGTGGGGTGCCAACTACGATGACATGATCACCTATCCCCGGTATTTCGAAAAGGAGATAACCCCCTGGCTTCAAAAGGCGTCGCAAACACTTGAAGAAAACGGGAAGCTGATGATCTGCCACTGCGACGGGGAAAACCTGGGGCTTATGGATCTGATCCGAAATTCCGGAATGCACATTGCCGAAGCGGTATGCCCTTATCCCATGACGAAAGTAAAGATCGAAGAATACTACCGGCAGTGGGGAGAAAAATTGACCATTTTCGGTGGCATACCCCAGAGCCTGCTTTCAGCGGATACAGCTTCTGAAGAAGAATTCCAGGGCTATGTGGATCACTTCTTCAAAGCCGTGGCGCCGGGAAGCCGCATCATTGTGGGTGTTGCGGATACCACACCGCCCAATGCCGTATTCGATAGGCTAAGGCGCCTGGGTGACCGTGTGGAAAAAGAGGGGCGCCTGCCCCTTGAAGGCGGTGCGTTCCAGCCGGTATCTGAAGCGCAGATGGAGAGAGTCGCTGCCCGGGTTGCCCGAGACGTTGTTGCTGATGAAGATTTCAAGACGATTCAGAAAGATGTAGTCACCGGCAATCATGAAGAGATTGCCGCCCATGTACAGGATCTCAGGGTTTTAACCCCAAAGATATTTTAAATCGCGGCATGCTTTCTACAATGGAAGTGATCGGCGAGAAATTCAAAAACAGTGAGGTGTTCATCCCGGAAGTGTTGTTGTCGGCAAGAGCCATGAACGAAGCCCTTAAAGTATTGGAACCTTACCTGGCAAAAGAGAAAAAAGAGGCCGGCGGAAAGATTATTGTCGGTACGGTGCGTGGCGATCTTCATGATATCGGGAAAAATATGGTGGTCACCATGTTGCGGGGTGTTGGGTTTGACGTTGTCGATTTGGGAATTAATTTACCCGTGGATGAATTTGTCGCCAAAGTAAAAGAGCTTCAACCGGCTATACTCGGTATGTCTGCTTTACTGACCACCACCATGCCGGAAATGAGAAAGGTGATAGAGACCCTGGTCGAAAAAGGAATCCGTGACAGCGTAAAGGTCATGGTTGGGGGGGCGCCGGTCAATGAGAAATTTGCCCGGGAAATCGGTGCAGACGGATATGCACAGGATGCCGGTGGAAGTGTGGATTTGGCTAAAAAATTGATCGGATAAGGAGCGGTAAGAAAAACGGATGACAGATAAAATTTCAGATAACAACGATCGTGTTGCTCTTGTGGCTTGCCAGGTGATGGAGCCGGAGTTGGAGTGGGTGCGCAAAGACTATAACCATGTCAGCGTCCTCTATTTGGATCAGGGATTGCATCGCACTCCCAAATTAATGGCCGATCAGGTTCAGGCCTTGGTGGATCAGGCGGCAGAGACCGCCGATCGGATCGTGCTCGGTTACGGACTCTGTTCAAACGGTATCGTCGGTGTTACCGCAAGAACGCAGGTGCTCATCGTGCCCCGCTGCCATGATTGTATCGCCTTTTTTCTGGGTTCACCGGAGGCCTACAAGGCAGATCATGAATCCAGACCCGGAACCTATTATTTAACCCCCGGATGGATCGGTGAAGGGAAGGATCCGTTGACCATCATTGAGGATGAGTACGAACCCAAATACGGCCGGGAGACGGCAGAGTGGGTTAAGAAGGAAGAACTCAAGCATTACACCCATATTGTTTTAATCGATACCGGGGTTGCGGAAATAGAACCGCTGAGGAAACGTGCCAAGGAAAATGCGGAATTTTTCGACATGGAATTTGTGGAAGTGGAAGGTAAAAGCCTGGATTACTTTGTGAAGCTGGTTCAAGGACCGTACACCGAGGATGAATTTTTTCTGCTGAAGCCGGGAGAAGCCGTCACCCAGGAGATGTTTCTCGGATAAA
>CAYSUA010000044.1:0-9411 GCA_964433795.1 uncultured Desulfobacteraceae bacterium
TGTTTCTTTGTATAATTTTGCTCTTCGGTGTGTCCACTATTTTGAGAACCTTCAGCCTCTTCATGTCTACCCAGTATTGCCAGAGTATTCCCCCAGTTGGCCCAATGATTGGCGATACTCGAATTATACTTAACAGCTTCTTCATGCTTTTTAAGCGCCTCTTCAGGATTTTCTTGGGAAACTAATAGTATAGCCCAATTATTCCAGGCCTCAGAATAACCAGGTTTTAGCTTGACTGCCTTCTCATACATCTTCCCAGCTTCATCAAGTTTCCCTATTTTATACAGGCTATTTCCCATATTAAAGAAAGCTTCAGCATATTCAGGATTAATCTTCACAGCTTTCTGATATTTTTGGATCGCATCTTCGTATTCCCCAAGTCGATTTAAGAGAATACCCCAGTTGTACCATGCATTATCGAAATCAGGCATAGACTCTGTTGCCTGCTTGAATTTCTTTTTGGCTTCCGCAAAACGGCCAAGATCCATCAAACTCTTACCTAAATCATCCAATACCTGTGGATTATTGGGTTTGAGCTCCAAAGCATGCTCATATTTTTTTATAGCTTCCTTATGCCTGCCAAGCTTTCTAAGAGCCTTTCCGAGATTGGCCCATCCTTCTTTTAAATTAGGATCTATTTTTACGGCTTTAGCGTATTTTTCATTTGCTTCTTCATACCTACCAAGGAAATAAAGCTCTGCACCCCAATTGTTCCAGGCTTTAGCCATTCCTGGGTTATTTTTTACCGCTTCTTCATATTTATTTGCGGCATCTTCATGATCTCCGAGTACGCTCAACTGATATCCCCAATGCCACCATGCTTCAGCATTTTTAGGATCAAGCTCCGTTACTCTCCGAAAGCCATCAGCAGCTTTCTGATGTTCTCCCTTAAAATACAACGCCCTACTTAAATAAAACCAACTTTGAGCGGATTCAATCTCATTAATCCGTGCGTTTTCTCTAAATAAGTGGATAGCTTCGTCATATTGCTTTTGTATAAAGGCTCTTAGACCTCGGTCGAGCATGGAACCTTTTTCCAATCGGTCGAGAAACGCCTTGACTGATAATCCATATTTATCTGAAATTGATTTCAATTTGCTAATTTCTGGTGGCTGGTTAACATTAGTTACATTAGCTATCTCCTTTTTTACTACTTGAATAAATCCAGCATAATTTGCCTCATCTCTTTTTTTCGATTCTTCTTTAGATTTGAGATAAAACCCATATGGTATAAGAAAAGCCGCTATTGCAGCACATATTACTCCAATAACTATTAACATACTGCTCCTCATAAAATAATAACGCCCTCTTGTATTGATAAGTCAACCGATATTGATTAGTTTAGTTCAATCTAAATCTGTCTTAACACTATCGAAAATTCTTGTTGGACTGTCAATCCATGTGTAGGTTGATTTTATATAATTTCAGATCTGTGTATTCTTCACGAAACGGTGATGAAGTTCTCGTAAGTATTGCTGACCCTTCTATAGGAACATTCTTTGTGACTGTCCTAACAGGTTTTTTGGGCACATAAGACTCAGTCTGTGGAAAACCTGCCAAATGCTCTAATAACCCTCCACTCCTCACTTCACCATGTCTATATTTTGGTTTAGGTCTTGATTCAGGTTCATAAACACTAATTCTCACATCAAATTCCACTTTAGCGTTAAAAGAAATTTTCACCTCACCATTGTTTTTTCCGGATGGAAGAGTACCTTTTGTCGCAGATTCCACACCTACAACTCTAGAATCCTCAATTCCTAGAATATTTGGGGAGAATCCAAATTGATACTCACTGTTTAAAAAACTTGATGTGAATACACCATTTAACTTAATAAATTCATGGATCTTATCTTGCTTCTCCAATAGAAAAATTTTCAATGTGAGCTTTGATATCTCGATAGTTCTTTTTTCTATATCTTTTATGAAGAACTCCAAGCTATCAATAGCCTCAGCCAATGTTGTGGTAATGATAAGATCTATTCCATTTTTTTCTGCAAGCGATTGAATGTCTTTATGTTGATACACTTTGTCCTCAGCCAATAGGATGTGAGATCCGTTTTGATGATTTTTCGCAAATTCTATTATCGTGAAAAGATTTATAGAGTCTCTAAAACCTTTCTCATTCCCCTCCTCAAAAGGTCTTATCTTGTTTATGGACATGTGAATCAGAGAGCCGAGGTCAATTTCTGGGGTATCGATAACAGATATGCCCACATCGTCTAATAACCGCTTTGTAAAATTTTCTGTATCCTCAATAATTGCATCCTTGTCTTTTTCCCATTCTTTTATTTTGACATAGTCAAAAAGACTGGATAAGTCATATAGGGCGCTTTCTGCTCTACCAATATGTTTCCGAATAATCTCAAGTCTTTTAGGCATCCACTCTTGGAACGAAATTTCCGGTATTATCATACTGGTGCCAGTCTTCTTTGAAATTTCTAATAAGCTTTCCATTTCCGCATTCATTATATTTATAGGGAGCTTATTCAGGATACTTGCTTCAACATATACTGCAAACGGCCATTTTTTTACCTTATCAGTCATAATGTGCCTATTTTGTGCCCACGGCGTTTATTTTTTTCTAATAAAACCTAACATTTCCCAATATCTTAAGCAATAAAGAAGCCAGTAAAATCATGTTATTAGTTGACATCACTGGCTTTTATTGTTTTGCTCCGAATGGACTTCGAATCCGTAGGCCGGGGGTTCGAATCCCTCCGGGCGTACCAGGTTTTAAAAAGGGTTATCTCATTTGCGAGATAGCCCTTTTTTATTAAAAGGCGGCGTCGGTTGAGATGGTAGACGATTTCAATATTGTTATGGCAGACCGTCAGCCGCTCTCGACTAACTGGATTGCCCCTTTTCGTCCGATACGGCATGCGGTGCCAATTTACCCGTTGATCTGAAAGCACCCTTTTGTCATATTGACGCTTATGATAAGCAACTTCCGGTCGCTTTTTCTTTCATTCATTAGTATTGAGTGTCCATTTACGGAAACTTATAAGTGGAGGAGAACAAATCATGTACATCGATAAACTAGAGGTCGACACATTTCGCATTCCATTGCCCGTTGTTATGGAAGCCTCGTCGGCGGGTGTTATGCGTGCCTTTGATATGGTGATGGTCCGTATTACCACCAAAAGCGGCGCCACCGGTGTCGGCTATACCGTCATGCATGAAGGACAGGGACCGGCCATTGCAATGATCATCGATGATGTCTTTCGAGACAACCTCATGGCACAGGATTCCCGCAATATAGAGTTTCTCTGGCATCACATGTGGCAGCGGCACCATTATGCCGGTCGCGGCGCACCGGTCAGTTTTTCCATCGCCGCAGTCGATACGGCATTGTGGGACCTTAAGGGCCGCGCTTTAGGGCAACCATTATGGCAACTGCTCGGCGGTTTCGATCCAATGGTAAAGGTGTACGCAGGAAACATCGATCTGAATCTGCCCGTACAGGAACTGCTGGAAGGCGCCAGCAGAAGCATCGATGAAGGACACAAATCGGTGAAAATGCGTCTTGGCAGACCCACGCTGGCTAAAGACCTGGCTCGTGTAGCGGCAATGCGGAAACATATCGGTGACGATATCGAATTAATGGCGGATGCCAATGAAGCCTGGCGCATTGATAAAGCCGTCCGAGCGACGCAGCGGCTTGCAGAATTTGATTTGGTATGGCTGGAAGAACCGTTAACGCCGGATGACTTTGCTGGCTACGCTCACCTTCGGCAAAAAAGCCCGGTGCCGCTGGCCGCCGGGGAAAACCTGCATACCCTGGCTGAATTCAAGCAGCTGATCACACTTGGCGGTGTTGATTTTCCCGAACCGGACCTGACCACCTGCGGCGGTATTACCCCCTTCATGAAAGTGGCCCGCCTGGCAGAAGCCTTTAACCTGCCGTTAATTTCTCATGGCGTCCATCAACTGCATATTCATCTGCTGGCCGCCTCGCCCAATGCCGCCTATCTGGAAATGCATGCCTTTGGCCTGGAGCGATTTATGTCGCATGCTTTTGAAATTGACCAGGGTTATGCCGTGGCGCCGGACCGTCCCGGGCACGGCATCGAATTTGACTTTAAGGGTTTGAAGAAGTTCACGGTCACATCGTGATCCTCAGGGGGCTGGGTGCTTCATCTGTACCCACGGCCCTTGTTCTATCTAATTTATTCTTTTCACTCGTCAATAGTGTTATTAGCGATCCCGTCTGTTTGATGCCTGAGATTGAATGATGAATAACAGGCCTTTTCGGGCCAGGCGTTTATCCGGCCCTCGATTTATAAATTTATACGAAGAGGGAACGCTGGTACAGGGGATGCACAAAACGTTTGATCGTCACAGTTATGCACTTTCTGCACGAACGTCCCCTTGGATATGTGATATGGGCATGACTGATATAATTACGGAGACCGAACTCCTTGGAGTTGTCGGGCGGTCTGGACGGTTCGGGCGATAAAATTCACAATTTTTCCCGGGCGTTGGTAACTGCATGAAATCAACGATCTCACTGACATGCTCAGAGTAGCGATACGGATACATGAAATCCGACGGTTTTGGTCGGATTTAACAGGAATTTTCGAGCCGACTTTTGCAATCACTGCCATAAATACGAAACGAAGATCAACTATGTTTATTGAAGGTATACAAACTGAATGCGAAACACTTCATCTATCTGATTGTAGGTATTACGCAGTAAACTGAAACGATTTCCATGAGTTGCACTATATAATTAATCATTTAGAGGAACGCACAGCTAATGCCCAAGAGCCTTCGGATTTTTCATTGAGGACCCCCCATTGCCTACAACCGCAGAAGTGGTGGAAACCGAAGCCCCACGCCGAAGGAGGATCATTAGGACTTCTTCTGATCTCCACAGACCATGCAAATGTCCCTGGAAAGTATAGCAACCTCGTAATGCAGTTACGCGCTCTACCCTTATCATATAATGTCTCTAATTCTTTCACAGTCGGCATTCGCCATCCACCGCCCGCCACTTTGAGGTTATCCACCCATTGTTTGGCTTCGTACCAAGTTACACCATCAGGTTCGGATTTCCAATCACTTGTATCAGGAAAGGATTTCCAATCAAGTCCTGTCTTTGTGTCGGAGACAACGCCGCTTCTATAGAGGATATAGTGATCATCGCGGCGAAGCTCCCTACCCTTCGAATAATGTTGGCTGGCAACAGAAATGGATAGTCCAATAGGCAAGACGATGAATAGAAAAGCCAAAATACCAATTGTCCCACTACCTTTTACCGCAGCCATCATAATTAACACCTATCATCAAGGATTACCGGAAAAAACCAACCAGACAATGCATTTTGCACACCTACCAGAAATAAATACCAAAATGTCTTATTAGAGTTATATACTGACTGAAGATTCAAAGTATCTTCAAAATGAGTTAAGATGCAGCGCCAAAAGAAAAATTGAACTCAGAGTTATACTCAATCTGTGTCAGGTATCATGCAGAAAATCAACAGGTATTTTGAAGTGTTCCGGGTAACGACTTCGATACGGTATATGGAAATCTGAAAAATTGTTTTCGGAATTTAATCCTATATTACAAAATTACGTGGCTCGATGGATCCTTTTGTTGTAATCCCTTCCGCGTTCTCGGAATTGAGTGATACCTCTACTGTGAAGGGTTCTAATTGACCGTCATCGAGAATCATCCTAACCCAAATAGTGATTTCGTCCCCGTTATTCCAATATGGAAGATTAGAGGTGGAAAGCAGACAAGAATCTGCAAATTCGAGCAAACGAAATTCGCTTTGCGGATTGTGTATATTCGAATTAAAAGTTAACGTATATCTGCGTCCGACTCTATGTGGATGTTGTTTTTCAATGGGAAGTCTGAATGTCAATGTTGATTTCTTCAGAGTAAAACCAGAAATATTAGTAATTTTGAATTGAACTCTATGTGATGTAATTGGATCGGGAAAAGACTCAAACTTTAATTGGAGGTCGCTGGGAAGATCGCTCTTTGAGTATGAGTTAACATTATCTTCATCAACGCTTTGTTCGATTTCAATATTGGCTTTTTTGACCTTCGGATCTGCAATGGACATAGCTATAACTGCTATTATCAAGGCGACAAATACAGAAACACTCTGAAGTGCGTCACTAATTTTTGTGTCTGATGCTCCTTGTGAAAAGATCAAGAAATATTCGAGGGCTGTCGCCAAGATAATGAGAACTCCAATTGTGATGATGTATTGTCTTTTCATTTTTTATCTCATTCTTTTAATCACATCTGGTTGAAGTGCCTCAAAGGCAAAATATCAATAGTTATGTACAAGGTGGGACTAAGTTATCGATATCGACCAGAATATTCAATCAGTTTTTTCACATTCTTGCATGAAAGTGCGGTCGTAACACCCTGTTGAAATTTCAAGAAAAATTCATGCTGTCAAACAACTATCAACAGCTTCGGTGGATGATCGGAGAAACGAATACGTATGTATGATCCAGAACTAAATTATCTGGGCTGACTGGAATCAATGCCATCCATTGTCATCCTTTGTCATCCTTCCGTTGGGACCAATCACCACGGAACAATGGCCCCCCAGGTAACGAAACCCGCCTAAGATTTATGGTTTTATCACGACCTTCAGACAGTCGGGATTCCCGATGGCCTCCTGATATGCGGCTTCGATTTCTTCAAGAGGGTAGGTTGCCGTGATAAGGGGTTTGATCTTGATCATATCGTATATAATCGGTTTCAGGGTCTCCAAGGTCCATGCATGTATCTGCTGCCAGCTGTAATGTCTGAACGCAATGCAGCGGACATCCAACGCCTCATGGTGCCACCGATGGAGGTGAATGTTGATAGGATGCAGAAAATCGCCCTGAAAGGCCAGAATTCCCATGGGACGTACCAGCTCCGTGGCCAGGGCCATATATTGCTCAACGGTGGGATCAATATAAGCGGCAGTCTGACAGACAAGATCCGCCCCTTTACCGCCGGTTAGATCCATGACCGCTCCATGGGCATCTTCCCGTTCGGAATGAATTGTTACATCGGCGCCCAAATCCCTGGCCAGGTTTAGTCGAAAATCATTGTTGTCGATGACGATGACCTTGTGTGCCCCGCTTTTCTTCACCCCCTGCGCTACAATTTGTCCGATGAAATTCAAACCGGTAACCACTACCGTATCGCCGAGTTTAACTCCGCAGCGGTGAACCACAAAGACAAACGGTGCAATCGTTTCACCCAGACAAGCGAGATCCATGTCCAAGCCATCGGGAACGGGAATCAGGTTTTCGGGTGTAGTCAAAAAGTATGTCGCCATCCCTCCGGGGCCAAGTCCCCCGCTTCGGACATCATGCATCAGCATAACCCTGTCTCCCGGATTGAACTCATGCACGCGAGAACCCACAGCCTCGACCACACCTCCGCCTTCATGGCCCGGATAAAGAGGCAGGGGCAGCGGTGTACCCTCTGCATAATACCCCTTTCTATACATCTGTACATCTGCGAGGCAGACGGATGCTGCGTGGGTTTTTACCAGAACATCTGTATCCGTGACGTCTAATTGTCGATCAACAATTTTTACTTTTCCGATGTCTTCCAGCAACGCAGCTCTTGTTTTCATAAAATCCTCCCTTTACAGGCGAATGCTGCACCGACTTTTATCGTTTCGTATTCAATGGAACTGAACTATGGGTGCATTCCTGCTATGGTATCAGTATTTAAGATATTTTCAAATCCTATGCCGTTTGGCCGGATTCACGATCCATTTCTCGTTTTATCGTGTCAGTTTGGGGTCTATGCATATATGCTTTTCATGCTGATGATTTTCCCCGACCTTACAGTCTTTCCACAGATGCTCCGCCACTGAAAAAAATTGACAAATGCCGTTTACGGTGACAAAGATGATCGTATCGTATCTATCACAGGTGCAAAGCGGTCAGATCGGTATTCCGGTATAATGGGGTGTCTCAACCAATCGAACGAAAATAGAATCCGCGTTGCAGCATCTTCATTATAGTCAGAATTCGAAACTATCATGATCGTTTCTATTTATCATCCATCCACAAGCAAAGGAGGTCTGTATGAAATCGGATCATTTGGCCATTGGAAACCGTTTAATGAGAATTTTTCTGGTGCTTCTTGCGATGCTCTTTTGGGTTTATGCGGGTCCTGTTGGGGCGGCATCACCCGAAAAGACCGTCACAATTGTTCTCGCGGAAGAGCCTGACAATGTCGAATCCTGCAATTCCTGTCGATCCGCCGTCGGTCGCGTCGTATTGAAAAATATCGTCGAACCATTGACGGAAATCAATCCCAACGATGGAAGCCTTGTCCCCAGGCTGGCCACCTCATGGAAGCAAATCGACCCCACCACTTGGCATTTAACCCTGCGCAAAGGCGTTAAATTCCACGACGGGGCAGATTTCAATGCCGAGGCAGCGAAATACTCCATCAATCGTCTGATGGATAAAAGCATTGAATGCGAGGTACGGTTCAAATTCTTAGAACACTTAACAATGACCCCGGCGGTGATCGACAGCCACACTCTGGAGGTCAAGACATCCGTACCCGAACCCATTTTTCCGACCCTGATGGGAGTCGTGACCATCACTTCTCCCAATACCCCCATGGGCAAATGGAGCCGAAATCCGGTGGGTACCGGTCCGTATAAATTTGTCAAATGGGACGCAGGAAAGGAGATCATTGTCGAGCGGTTTGATGGGTATTGGGGAGAAAAGCCCCAAGTTGAAAAGGCGGTGTACGTATGGCGAACCGAATCGGTCGTGCGGGCTGCCATGGTAAAGACCGGTGAGGCGGATATCGCACCCAATCTGGCGGTGCAGGATGCAAACGACCCGGCGATGGATTCCAGCTATTTCAACTCTGAAACTTCGCGTCTTCGCATCGATACCACAATGGCGCCGCTGAGCGACCGCCGGGTACGCCAGGCGCTGAATTACGCCATTGACCGCGATGCCATACGGGGAAGCATCCTGAGCAAGGATGTGGTTCCCGCCACCCAGCTTGTGGTACCCAGCATAAACGGCCACAACCCCGACCTGAAGGTGTGGCCCTATGATCCTGAAAAAGCGAAAAAACTACTTGATGAAGCCCGTAAAGACGGGGTTCCTGTGGATAAAGAAATTCTGATGGTGGGTCGCACCGGGATTTACCCGAACGCGACGGAGTTGATGGAAGCCTCACTGGCCATGTACCAGGCAATCGGTTTGAACGTGAAGCTGAAGATGTTTGAAGTCGGTGTGTGGAACAATTACTTTACAAAACCCTTCCCCAAAGACCAACCCCCCGTTATTCAACAAGGCCAGCATGACAACAACAACGGCGATCCCGTATTTACGGTGTTCAACAAATACGCTTGTAAAGGAGGCCAATCCACCACCTGCGATAAAGAGCTGGAATCGCTTGTTT
>CAYSUA010000044.1:9421-17717 GCA_964433795.1 uncultured Desulfobacteraceae bacterium
CACAGGCGCAGGTTGCAACCGGCGCGGAGCGGCAAAAATTATGGCAGCAAGTGTTCAAACGGGTCAATGACCAAATTATCTCCGATGTTCCGCTGTTTCATATGGTGGGGTATACCCGGGTTGGGAAACGGATAAATTTTCAACCATCCATTGCAACAAACAGTGAGCTTCAATTAGCGCAGATCACCTTCAAATAAGGGATTTTTTTACGCACACCCGTGATTTCGTCAACCCGGATGGTTCGTAACCCGGGTTGACGAAAATGGTATCAGGATCCGAATTTGAGAAAATACCTGCTTACCCGCATACTCCACAGTTTTATTTCCATGGTAGGCCTCATCCTTCTGGTATTCTTTCTGGTCCGCCTGACAGGAAATCCCGCCAGTCTTTATCTGCCCGATGACGTTTCGCTTGAGGTTCTCCAGGCATTTTCCGAACGGCACGGATTCAATGACCCGGTCATCGTACAGTTCGGACGATTTGCTTCTGAACTCATGCATTTGGACATGGGAAATTCGCTCCGACAGGATCGACCGGCCCTGACAATCGTGTTGGAAGCCATGCCGACGACACTGTCTCTGGCTGTCGTTACCATGACGCTTGCGGTCATATTATCCATTGTAATCGGTGCGATTGCCGCCTACCGGCCGGCCGGCGTTTTTGACCGGATCGGAACCATTCTGTCCCTCGGCAGCGCCAGTGCGCCTGATTTTTGGGTGGCGATCATGCTCATTCTGTTCTTAGCCGTCAAATTGAGATTGGTGCCCACTTCCGGACCCGGCGGGTTCGAATACTGGGTCCTGCCCATCATGGTACTGATCCTGCGCCCCACCGGGCTTTTGGTCCAGGTGGTAAGGGCATCCATGATCACCGTTCTTGCCTCACCATACATTCGAACGGCACGCGCAAAAGGTGTGGGGGAGCGGGCAATTTTGTTTATCCATGCACTCCGTAATGCAGGACTGTCTTTTATCACCGTGGCGGGAGACCAGGCGGTCGGATTTGTCAATGGTGCCGTTATTGTCGAAACGATTTTCGGCTGGCCGGGTGTCGGAAAATTGATGATCGATGCAATTATTCAGCGAGATTTTGCAGTCGTTCAAGCGGCTGTCGTTGTGACTGCAAGCGCAATCTTTCTCATGAACATTGGAATCGATATTATTTATGCGGTGTTAGATCCCCGTATTCGTTACAGGTAACACATGGCCTCCACAGAACCCGACCGAAACTTCGCAGAACCGCTCATTGCAGCTCGCCGGACGTCGGTCTGGCGGCTTTTGGTCAGAGATCCCTTTGTTTTTTTTTCCGTGTGCTGGCTGATTTTCATAGCGGTTTCTGCGGCAGTCGGACCTGAACTGCTTGGCGGTTCGGCCATAAAGCTTAATCTCCGCGCCCGAAACACTCCGCCCGGTTCTATCGAAAAAGGCTGGCTGAACGTTTTGGGAACCGACTCCCTGGGCCGCAGCATGGTTGCCCGCCTGGTCGTTGCATCCCGCAATACGCTTGCGGTTGCATTGTCTGCAGCGCTTCTTTCCATGATGTTCGGCAGTCTGCTGGGTCTGTTCGCCGGTTATCTCGGCCGGTGGCCGAGCCATATCATCATGCGGTTTTCGGATGTATTGCAGAGCTTCCCCTCTCTTCTCCTTGCCGTTATCGTTCTCTATATTTTGGAATCCCGGGTTTATAATCTGGTCATTGTTCTGGCGATCACCCGGTTTCCGGTCTATATCCGGGTTACGCGGGCGGAAGTCATGGAAATCCGGGAAAGGCTTTTTGTCGATGCGGCCCGGGTGCTCGGCAGCAGCCGTCGGCGAATTATTTTTCGGCATATTGCACCGGTGGTATTGCCAACGGTCGCCACCATCCTAACCGTTGATTTCGCGTTCGTAATGCTTGCCGAATCCGGCCTCAGCTTTCTCGGTATCGGCATTCAACCCCCCGACATCACCTGGGGGTTGATGGTCGCACAGGGCCGCAGTTATTTATCCAGTGCATGGTGGCTCGCCTTTTTCCCGGGGGTGATGATTATGCTGACCACCCTTTCAGGCAATTTAATTTCCAGCTGGCTGCGCATGGCCATGGACCCTGTGCAGCGATGGCGTCTTGAATCGCTTAAGCATAAAGAAAGGTAATGATTTTGCCACGAAGACACAAAGGCTCAAAGGAATAAACATAATAAAATATTAAAATTTAGTGTCTTGGTGTCTTAGTGGCTGGTCTATCATAAAATATTATGAATAACGACAGGCTGCTTGAAATCAAGGATTTAATCGTCGAGTTCAGATCAGGTACTGAAATTGTAAAGGCCGTCAACGGCGTATCTTTTTCGGTCAACAGGGGAGAAACGCTTGCCATCCTGGGTGAAAGCGGTTCCGGAAAGACCGTTTCTGCGATGGCAATCATGAAGCTTTTATCCTCTCCCCCGGCAGTCATAAAAGCCGGTGCAATAAATTTTGACGGTAACGATCTTTTAAGAATTTCAACAGAGAAATGGCGGCGCTTTTCCGGGGAGAAGGTGGCCATGATTTTTCAGGATGCCCTTCCTGCACTGAACCCTGTATTCTCAGTAGGCTGGCAGATATCCGAAGTATTCAGAGTCCACCGCCGGATGGATAAAAGAGAAGCCCGGCGCCGGACCCTCGATTTGTTAAAAGGGGTGGGTATCCCGGAACCCGCTCAGCGTGCGCGGGAATACCCCCATCAATTCTCCGGTGGTATGCGGCAGCGTGCGATGATCGCCATGGCCATTGCGCTGAAACCCGATCTTCTCATCGCGGATGAACCCACCACAGCCCTGGATGTGACGGTACAGGCCCAAATCATGGATTTGCTTGAGGAGCTCCGCAAGGAAACGGGCATGGCGTTGATTCTCATTACCCATGACATCGGCGTGGTTGCTGAAACCGCAGACCGGGTGGCCGTCATGTATGCCGGCCGTATCGTCGAAACCGGTTCCATTCAAGACGTGCTGATGCATCCGGTGCATCCATACACGCAGGGGCTGCTTCATTCGATGCCGCAGGCGCAACGAAGAGGGGAGCCGCTGGAGCCAATATTCGGATCACCCCCGAATCTGGCCCAAATCCCTTCGGGGTGCGCATTTCATCCCCGTTGTCCCCAAGCCGACGATACGTGTGGCCGTGTGCCGCCCACGCTGAAAAAGGTCGGACCCGCGCATTTTGCGGAGTGCTTAAGGATAGGCGATGTCAATGATGGTTGATATGTCACACAGGCCCAATCAGCCGCTTCTGCGCGTCAAGGAAATGATGAAGTATTTTCCGGTGGGGGGAGGTTTTTTCAGCCGAGAAAAGGGGATTGTGCGGGCTGTTGATGGTGTCAGTTTTCACCTGCACAGGGGGGAAACACTGGGTATCGTCGGGGAATCCGGTTGCGGTAAATCAACCGTTGCCCGCACCTTGTTGCTGTTGGAAGACGCAAACGGCGGCACGGCCGAATTCGATGAACAGGATCTGTTCAAACTCAGCGGTCAGCGTCTGAAAGAAGTCCGGCGGCGTATTCAGGTGGTATTTCAGGATCCGTATGCCTCGTTGAACCCACGGATGACGGTTAACGAGATTCTTACCGAGCCGTTTAAAGTTCATTCGGATATTCTACCCAAGCCGCAATGGCCGAACCGTATCCGGGAATTGCTGGAGCAGGTCGGTCTCCGGCCGGAGTATGCCGCACGTTATCCCCATGAATTTTCCGGCGGACAACTCCAGCGGATCGGTATCGCTCGAGCCCTTGCACTAAACCCGGACGTCTTGATTCTGGACGAACCGGTTTCGGCCTTGGATGTTTCGGTTCAGGCCCAGGTGGTCAATTTGTTGGAAGCCTTGCAGAAACAGCTTGGGGTTGCCTACATTTTTATTGCGCATGATCTTTCGGTCATACACCATATCTCCCATCGGGTGGCTGTAATGTACCTTGGAAAAATTATGGAGATGGGAGGAACCGACGATATTTATGATCGACCTGCGCACCCCTATACCCTTGCACTGTTGTCGGCTGAACCGAAAATCACACTCGATAAATCCAAAAAAAAGCGAATTCTACTCGAAGGTGAGGTGCCGAGCCCGCTCAACCCGCCGTCCGGATGCCGGTTTCGCAACCGCTGCTGGAAGGCCCAGCCGCGATGCAAAGAAGTACCACCGACAACCTCTCCTTTCAATACGGAACACAAGGTATCCTGCCATTTCCCCATTGCGGAAAGCTTCTAAAAAGAAAGAAGACACTCATTGTCTTTTTACAAAAACAGTCTCCCCGGCATCGTCTGGGAAATGGGGTCTGCCTTTGACCCTTATTGATTCTGTCTCGTACTTTCCTAATCGGTTTTTGCGTCCTGAATATTTATCCTTGAATATTTCAGAGTTTATGTGCAAAATTTTCTGAGTTTATGTGAGCGTTTACAACGAGTAAAAGGAGATAATAGATGCCGGATACTATTGAGTGGATCCATGCCCGTGAAATCTTGAGTGCCGTGGGAAGGCCGACCGTGGAAGCTACGGTCGGAACAAAACGGGGTTTTATCGGCACGGCCTCTGTGCCCAGCGGAACTTCCAAGGGAAAATACGAAGCATTCGAGCTTCATGACGGGGGGAGTCGATACCGGGGGCGGGGGGTTCGACAGGCAGTGGAAAATGTCAAAAAGGTTCTCGCACCCGCCATCATGGGAATGGATATCACCCGTCAGCGAGATATTGACCGAACCCTCATCGAACTGGACGGAACCGAAAACAAAAGCCGGTTGGGAGGAAATTCCATATTGCCGGTGTCCGTAGCATGCGCCAAAGCAGGCGCTTTGTCCAGCGGGCAACCCTGTTTCCAATATCTGGGAGGTGGTGAAAAATTCCGCCTGCCGGTACCTATTGCCACGGTGATCGCCGGCGGCAAGCATTCTCCTTCCAACCTCGATTTTGAAGACTATCTCTATATTTTCAATGGATTTAATGCCTTTAACGAAGCGCTGGAAGCGCTTGTGGAAACCCGCATGACCCTGCAAGAAATGCTCGAAAAAAAATACGGCGCCATACCCGATGTAGGCGGAGCGCTGGCGCCTCCAATCGCGGATACGCGTCAAGCCTTCGCTTACATGCTCAAAGCCGCAGACCATGCGGGTTTCAGCAATCGAATTCTGTTGGGCCTGGACGTGGCGGCCAATGAATTCTATCTGGAAAATCAAGATGCCTACCGGGTGGCCGGAGACATGCTTTCTCCGGAAGAGTTGGCAGAGCAGTATATCCGTCTGGCATCCGAGTTCCCCCTGGTTTTCATCGAAGATCCCTTCCAGGAAGATGACTTCAAAAGCTTTGCAACGCTTACAGAACGTCTGCCCGATAAAATGATTGTGGGGGATGATCTCTATGCCAGCAATCCCAGCCGCCTTTCTAAAGGAATCGATTCCCGGTCATCAAACGCGCTCCTTTTGAAAGTGAATCAGATCGCGACCGTCACCGAAGCGCAGCGGGCAGCCCATATGGCAAAAGAAAACCGGATGTCGGTAACGGTATCGCTCCGTTCCAGCGAAACCGACGATAATTTTATCGCCGATTTTGCCGTTGCCCTGGGAGCAGAACAGATCAAGCTCGGCTCCCCGGTGCGGGGAGAGCGGAACGTTAAATACAACCGGCTGTTGGCCATCGAAGAGGAGGGCGGCGGAAGGTTTTCGTTTGCCGGAAAATATTTGTAATAATGCGAGTCTTCGCAACGCCCGTTCTATTGTGCTATTACTTGATCTATTCACGTTTTCTGTTGTATCTACAATCGACGTGACTGCACAGCCAAAGTCCTATAGGAAGATCAATCATTTCATACGAACTGAATGAAGGGAGTAATTTCATGATAACATTATCGAAAAATGGGGTGTTTGTCTTCCAGGGTCGGCTCATAGTGGAAGACGGCGACAACTTGAGCGATAATGAAATCAATAAACGCCTGATAGAAGCGGGTCTTGAACCCTTATCTTTGGATTCGATCGATAAAGAAGCGGCCCGAAGCGCCACGATAACACATAAAATTCTGTCTGATCACAACCTGTCCAATGATCGGGAAAACTTGAAGATTCACTTCGATTCGCTGGCATCCCATGACATTACCTACGTCGGGATTGTCCAGACTGCAAGAGCCAGCGGCTTGAAAGCGTTTCCCGTACCGTTTGTGTTGACCAACTGTCATAACAGCCTGTGTGCTGTGGGCGGGACCATAAATGAAGACGATCACGTATTCGGTCTTTCAGCCGCCCGTAAATACGGGGGTATCTTTGTCCCGGCTCATTTGGCGGTTATTCACCAATATATCCGGGAAATGATGACCGGCTGCGGGAAAATGATTCTGGGTTCGGACAGCCACACCCGTTATGGTGCGTTGGGAACAATCGGAATCGGCGAGGGCGGTCCGGAAATTGTCAAACAGCTGTTGGAGCGAACATACGATATCCCTCGTCCGGAAGTTGTAGCGGTGTACCTGGAAGGGCAACCGACTAAAGGAATAGGACCGCACGATGTTGCATTGGCGATCGTTGGTGCGGTGTTCGAGTCGGGCTTTGTAAAGAACAAGATCATGGAATTTATCGGCCCCGGAATAAAAAATCTTTCTATCGATTTTCGCAACGGAATCGATGTGATGACGACGGAAACCACCTGCCTGAGTTCTATCTGGTGTACCGATGATAAAGTCAAAGACTTTTATCGAATCCACAATCGGGGAGAAGCCTTTAGGCCACTTTCTCCAGACAGTGTCGCTTATTATGATGGACTTGTTCGTGTCGATCTCTCCAAAGTAGAACCCATGATCGCTCTTCCGTTTCATCCCAGCAATGTATATCCGATATCCGATTTCAAGAAAAATGCAGCAGATATTCTCAGAAAAACGGAAACTGAAGCGGCGAACCTTTTTGATGGACAGAAAATTCCTTTTTCTCTGCAAGACAAGCTGGAAGGAGATCGGATTAAAATTGACCAGGGTATCGTTGCCGGATGTTCAGGAGGGATATTTGAAAATGTCTGTGCGATGGCGGACATTATTAGCTCGGGAACTGTTAGCACACAGAACTTCAACCTTAGTGTGTATCCCGCAAGTCAACCGGTCAACCTGGCTTTAATTAAGAATCAAACCGTTGCAGAGCTGGTATCCCATGGAATCGTAACACGAAGTGCATTTTGCGGACCGTGTTTCGGTGCGGGTGACATCCCTTCAAACGGCGCTTTTAGTATCCGGCATGCGACTCGGAATTTTCCAAATCGAGAAGGATCAAAACCGGATGAAGGCCAGATATCGGCAGTGGCACTAATGGATGCACGTTCAATCGCAGCGACATTCAAGAACGGAGGATATCTGACATCCGCGACAGAGCTGGGAGACTATGAAGAAAAATATCATGCTTACAGCTTCGAAAAAGACATATACGAGAAAAAAGTCTATAATGGATTTGAAAAACCGTTAAAAGACGTCGCCCTCGTTATGGGTCCGAATATAGTGGACTGGCCCACAATGGATCCTTTGCCACAAAACCTTTTGCTGAAAGTTGTGTCTATATTGAAAGATAAGGTTACCACAACCGATGAGCTTCTTCCTTCGGGCGAGACTTCTTCCTATCGTTCCAATCCCTTGAGACTTGCCGAGTTTGCATTGAGCAGAAAGGATCCGGGATATGTCAACAGAGCCAAGGAAATTCAAGCGTTATATAATATCAGCAAAGAGGATTCGGCTGAAAATCTTCCGGCTGAAATAAAACGTCTCTATGAGATCATTATTGAAAAAATTGATCCTTCCGCTGATATCGACCATCTTACCAAAACAACAGGAATTGGAAGTCTTGTTTGTGCCGTAAAACCCGGCGACGGCTCTGCCAGGGAGCAAGCTGCATCATGCCAGAAAATTCTGGGTACCTGGGCAAACCTTGCCAAAGAATATGCAACCAAACGATACCGCTCAAACTGCATCAACTGGGGAATCCTGCCGTTAATAACCGGAGAAGAGATTTCGAACCTGTCTTTGAACAGTTATTTATACCTCTCCGATATTCGGACGGTTATAGATAAAGGATCAGAACGGGTGAACGCTTGGATCATCGTCGGAAATATACAACTGTCTGTTCCGGATCTTACGGAAAAAGACCGGAAAATTCTTGTGGCCGGCAACCTCATCAATTACCAGTCGAGAACACAATAAACCGTTGATGCAATCTGCCCAATAAACATGTGGTTTCACAGATGAATAGAGAAGATGAAAATAAAAATCAGTCCGGACAGATAAAATCCAAACCCGAAGACTTATCACTTAAAGGGTATTATTTCAT
>CAYSUA010000045.1:0-17711 GCA_964433795.1 uncultured Desulfobacteraceae bacterium
GCCAAGTTTGCCGGATATACCGTGGTGGATAATCCCACAGTGATTGCTACCCATTTAACCGAAACCATCCGAAACAATGCCTGGGATCTTCTGGGTCGGCAAGAAGTTCAACACCTCCTGGATAATCTGGCAAAGACCAGTCCCAAGGCTGTTGAAGAATTGGTACCCGGTTTGTTGTCCTTGGGCAACGTTCAAAAGGTGCTACAGAATTTGCTCCGGGAGCGGATTTCCGTCAGAGATCTGCTTACCGTGGTTGAAACGCTGGCCGATTATGCGACACTGAGCAAGGATCCGGACCTGCTCACCGAATATGTGCGGCAGAAATTGGCCCGTTCCATACTATCCCCCTTTTTGGAAGAAGACGGAATACTCCATGTGATCGCGGTGGACAAGCCGGTGGAAGATCTTTTTACGAAATCGATTCAACACACCGAGCACGGTGCCTATCTGGCCATGGAACCGGGCGCTTTGGAAACGATTTCAGCCTCCATAAAGGAAGAAGCGGAAAAGGTGATCGTGATGAACCAACAACCCATCATCCTCTGTTCACCGACCATCCGCCGTCATTTGAGAAAAATTGTTGAGCAGGTGGATGCCACAATCATGGTGGTATCCCATGCTGAAATCATGCAGCACATCCGCATCCAGGCCAAGGGAAAGGTTTCGTTAGGGCATGGCGGTTAAACAGTATAAGGCGAAGAGCATACAGGAAGCCATCAATCGGATCAAAGAGGATTTTGGCCCGGATGCCATGATCCTCTCTACTCGAAGGCTGCCGAAGAATGCTCGAAATCCATATGAGAAGGAAATCTTCGAAGTGACCGCGGCATTGCGGAAACCGTCCGAAGAATCCGACACCCAAGACATCATCCATACGGATGACGAAGGTCACGAGACCGGTTTGTGGCCCCATCGATCCGGGGACCGTGAAGTCAACCATGCCTTTGAAAAGAAATGGAAGGCATTGAACGCAGAACTTTTCAGTATTAAGGATATGCTGTTTTTAATGGACCAAAAGGGCGGTCTACCGGATTTTTTGCATCAGTATCCGGAAAGCCTGAATCTATATGCCAGGTTGGTGAAGACGGGGATATCCGAACGCCGTGTCCAGTCAATCATAGGACGGGCGTTGAATGCCACGGAGTCAAAGGGGTCGAAGCCCGAGGAGATAACCAAAAAGGTCTATCATGAAATTGTCTCCTCCATATCGGTATTTGATCCGTTTTCACTCCACAACGGCAAGAAGCACCTGGCTGCTTTTATCGGCCCCACGGGAGTGGGTAAAACCACCACGATAGCGAAACTGGCGGCTATACTCAGTTTGAAACAGGGTAAACAGGTGGGCATTATTTCTGTGGACAGCTACCGCATCGGTGCCGTGGAGCAGCTTCGTACCTATGCGTCTATTATGGGATTGCCCTGTTTATCTGCGTTTTCCAGGGAAGATCTTAAAAAAGCGATCAAGACCCTTAAGAACAAAGACGTCATACTCATCGACACCGCCGGGCAGAGTCATTTGGACAAAGACCGTATGATAGAACTCGGCCGACTCATGAAGGGGAGCCTTTCCATATCGAGTCATCTCGTACTGAGTGCGACCACCGAACAGAGAGACATGAAAGAGGCCGTCGACAGTTTTGCTGCTCTGAAACCTGAATCCTATGTGTTCACCAAACTGGATGAAACGCGTCGGCGTGGTGGGATTATCGATCAGGTGTCGGATTCGCAAATGCCGATTTCATATGTCACCAACGGACAGCGGGTGCCGGAAGACATTGTCCCCGCCGATAAGCGGAGTATCTTGCGGTTTGTTCTGGGATAGAGCATCCCTAAAGATAGCAATTTTATTTTGAATCGGAAGCATGGCAGATAAAGGAGAAAACCAAAGTGGATCAAGCAAGCAGCCTAAGAAAGATCGTTAACAAAAGCGCCGCCCGGATCAAGAAAGAAAGCCCGGCCCACCGGGAGTCCTCAGGCCGCCCCCCCCGGGTCATTTCCGTCACCAGCGGAAAAGGCGGGGTGGGAAAAACCAATATCGTGGGAAATCTCGCTATGGCGCTGACACGCTTGGGTCATCGGGTGCTGGTTTTGGATGCCGATCTGGGTTTGGCCAATATCGATATTATCTTCGGCGTTCATCCTACTCACAATATCGGGCATGTGATCAGCGGCGAAAAGACGCTTTCTGAAGTCATCATAAAAGGACCCCATGGCATTCAGATTATTCCCGCCGGATCCGGATTTGTGAATTTGACCCGATTGACCGAAGGGCAGAAACTGAGCCTTTTAAGCGAGTTTGAAGCGTTGGATGATGCTTTGGATTTTTTGCTCATCGATACCAGTGCCGGAATATCGGAAAACGTGCTCTATTTTAATCTGGCTGCCGACGATTGCATTATTGTCGCCACATCCGAGCCGACTTCCATTACCGATGCTTATGCCATGATGAAAGTGATGTCATTAGAGCACGGCATGAAGCATTTTAAGCTGCTGGTTAACATGGTTCCGGATGAAAAGGAGGCGAAATCCGTTTTCATGAATTTAAGCCAAGCCTCGGATCGGTTCCTCAATGGGGTTGTGATTGAGTATGTCGGTTATATCCCAAACGATGAGTACGTGAAGAAAGCGGTAAGAAAACGAAAACCGGTTCTCGAACTCTACCCCAGTTCAGATTCTAGTAAAACCATAATGAAAATGGCGAAATCCCTGTTAGAGTGGTCCAGGCGAACCGACACGGATGGAAACCTCAAGTTCTTTTTGAAGCGGTATATCGATTACCGTGCTGTGGGTTAATAATGATCGATTTCTAAACAGTTAAGGAATTAAATAATGCTTATGGCACAACGAACGCCAAATAGAGCCTCAAAACAGACACGTAAAGGATTCAACGTCAAAGAGCGTGAAGACATGATTGTGGCGTATGCTCCGCTTGTGAAGCATATTGCCGGTCGAATGGCCATGCGGATTCCTTCAAGCGTCACCTATGATGAGCTCATCAGTGCAGGGTGTCTGGGTCTGATCGATGCCATCGACCGATTTGACCCCACTCGGGAAGTGGATTTAAAAACCTATGCCGCCTATCGGATTAAAGGTGCAATTCTCGATGAGCTGCGCAGCATGGATTGGTATTCACGATCCATGAGAAAGAAAATACAAGAAATCGAAAAAGCGCTGCTTGCCGTTGAATCCCGCAAGGGGGGGCCTGCTGAAGACTGGGAGATCGCCGAGGAGATCGGAATACCGCAGGAAGAGTATTATAAACTGCTTTCCAACATCCACGGCATTGCCTTATTCAGCCTCGACGAATACATCAAGGACGAAGACAATGACTCGCTGACCAAGAAATCGTTTCAAGAAAGAATTCTCAGCAGTGACGACCCGGCGGAAAATGTATTTAAGGGTGAATTAAAACAGTATCTGGCGGAAGCGATTCGAAGTCTTTCGGAAAAAGAACAACTGGTTATTTCACTATACTACTATGACGATCTCACGCTAAAGGAGATCGGTCACATATTGGAGTTAACCGAGTCCAGGATTTGTCAAATCCATACGCTCGCTTTGATTAAACTGAAGGCCAAGCTCAATAGATATCATTCGGCGTAGCGTATCATGCTTCTCTGTGGGAGGCTGAAAATAGAAACAAACCAAATTTAAATGATTGGTTATGGCCGAAACTGAAGAAAAAAATACCGATTTCATTTCCCAAGACGATATCGATTCGCTGTTGTCTCAAGCTGAGGAAGAAGAGCTTGAAGCGGAAAACGCTACGGCTGAAGCAATGCCTGAGGAGATGGAGGCATCGGATGACGAGTCGTCGCCGGAGACAGAACCTGAGCCGGACCCGGGTTCGGAGCCAGAGATAGAGCCTGTGGCATCGGACGTCGAATCGTCGAAGGAGCCGGAGACAGAACCGGAGCCGGAGATAGAGTCGGAGGCATCGGATGCCGAAGAGGATCTGGATCAGTTGTTGGACGGTGCCGGAGTTGAAGAAGAAGATGACGAGATCTCGGATCGCGTGATTTTGGAAGATGTCCCGGATGAACCGGATGTCCCGGATGAACCGGGCGAACCCGCAGCTCAAAAGAGCAGGTGGGGGATTAAGAAACTGCTTTTGGTGGCGTCCCCCGCGGCGTTGATTATCTGTGGCGTTTTGGGCTTTGTGCTCTTTTCATACCTGGGAAAATCGCCGGATGAAGGCCAACAAACGGTTCAATCGTATCCCATCGCCCGGCAAGAATCGGGAAAGAAGGCGGAAACCGTGAAAATATTAAAGGAAGCGGTGAATATAGACGCGCCGGCCCCTGTCGCGGCATCTCATTTCATTGAGTTGAAGAAATTTATAGTGCCCGCTCCGACGCAACGGAAAGATTTGACCTATGTGACGGCCGATGTATCCATAGAATTGACCACGTCCTCGGCCATCCGTATGATTAAAGATCATTCGGCTTTTTACCGAAATATTATATATGACGTGTTGAAACAGGCATTGACAGTGAGGGATAAATCAAAAATCAACGAAATCAGCCTCAAGATAGCGATATTGAAGGCCCTAAACAGTGCATTGCCTGAAAGGTCGATTAAAGACGTGATCGTCAGTACATTCCTGATGTATTAAGGGGATGGGCTCATTGCCAAGGGGGGCAATGACCATGACAACCATATCGAATTTAAATATCGTTTTGCAGCAGGAGGGCGGTGCCCGGAAGGCTCAAAATATCCTGCATGCGGCGAATAACCAGAACCACGTGGTTTCCGCCAATCAAAAAGAGAAGGATATCCAGCAGCAGACAACCGTACAGCAGTCGAATCAATCCGAGGGGGCCAAAACCGAAAAAGATCCTTCTGAAAAACGGAAGCGGAAGCGGAAGAACCATCGATCACACCAAGGGGCGGCCGATGCATCGGATGAGAAAAGACTCCCCGGGGAAGCCGGAAAACTGGTTGATACCGTTGCATGACCAATAATGATGACGCTCGGCATCGATGAAATTAATGACCGGTTAACGGGACGGAAATAGAATGAATCTGTTTGAGAGCATGTTTAATATCAAGTTTTGGGTGGCATTCCAAATGGCCGTCGATGTGGTGATGGTGTTTTTGGTGGTCTATTTTTTGAGAAGTCTGCGATCCGGTTCATCCCGAAACGCGACCAAGGAAACCGGCACACGCATTATCCAGATGTTGGAACCGTTGATTCGGGATGCCGAATCCACTGCCAAGTCGTTTGAAAAGCAGTTGAAAGAAAAAAAACGCCTCATCAGTCATTTAAACGAAAGCCTCGACGGCCGGATCATCAGTTTGAATCTGCTGCTGAACCGGACCGATGCGGTCTTTGCTTCCGATTTTCGTGGGTCCGTTTCGGGGGATAGAAAACATGTTTTTGATCAGCAGGAGGCGATTCTCGAGCAATTTAACAAGGGCCATGACGCGGCCACCACCGCGCAGACGCTTTCCATTCCTAAAAATGAAGTTGAAATGGTTTATGATCTCAAACAGAAGTTTTTAGCGTTGGAACAAGATGTGCCCCAGACAGACCGATCCTGAGGTTAAGGACGGCTCATGAGCGCTGCCATCTCCCACATCATTGCCTCTTCTTCCGATATATGGATACAGAAGAAAACCGGGGAACCTACCCATTTTGATGGTCTCCAAAAAGGCCAGGTTGTAAAGGCAACCGTCGAAAGTGCCACATCGGCCAGGGAGGCTGTTCTCAATATACAGGGTAAACATGTGCAAGCCCGCACCCACATGCCTCTCAAATCAGGAGATACCCTTCTTCTGCGGGTTGAAGACAACGGTGTTCAGCCCACCTTTAAATTGATGGAAGCCAAAGGCGGACGATTTATTCATCTGTCACCGGATCTTTTTAGTCGATCCGGACCCTATGGGTTGCTGGCTCGCGTGATGCAAACCCTCGACACGATGACGGGAATCCCGAATCTTAATGAAACCGGATCGCAAATGGAGAACCTGATTAGATCGTTGTCCCTTAAAACCGAAAACACCGACACCGATTTTTTAAAAAGTCTTTTTCGAGGAAGCGGTGTAACATGGGAAAATAAGTTGATCCGGCTGCTGGGTTCAGATCGCACCATATCTTCGGGCCTGGTGCAGGATCTCATCAATGGAGATGTAAAAGCACTATCCATGCGACTGGCATTGCAACTGGAAAAGGCGGAGCCGTCCGCCTCCACCCAGATCAAAGCATTTTTGGAGAACATGGAGCATTTTCAACTACTCAACGAAAGGTCTGTGAGAGAATCGGGCCGGTACCTGCTCCCATTTCCATTTCTCTTTGACGAAACCCTTCGGTTCGGGCAATTGCTGATCGATCTTGGGCGCCACAAAGAAGACGATTCGGAAGACAAGCATGACCGTCTGGTTAAGGTATCTTTTCTACTGGAAATGTCCAACCTGGGGAATGTGCTTGCGGATTTTTCCATCTTAAAACATGCGCTCAGCGGAACCTTCAGTGTTGAGACCGACCCGATTCGGAAACTGATTATGGAGAATATTCCTCAGCTTAAAAAGAAGATGAAACATACCGGTTTTGAGATCTACGATATTACCTGCCGGGTGGTGGAACCGGAAACACTGGCAACCACCACTCTTGCGGATCGATTGATCCATACCGATGAAGGGGTGCTGAATATCGTGATTTGAAATGGCGGATCTCCTTCCGTGATCATCTTGTGTCTTGCTTCATTATCAGTATAATCCCTTGCAGCATACACTTCCGCCGTGATATGGGTGCTGCTGCAGATGATTGCATCGATACCGAGTAGCAGGGGAAGCTGAAATGCCATCGACCTTTCAAGAAACAGTACAGGTTCTTTGGAACCGACCCCTCGGTTCGGCCTATTTCCATATGGGGATTCGAACCGGTGAGGGATACGGGGCATCGGTTCCCGGCCAATTTGTCATGCTTCGGTTGGGGGATCTAAAAAGCCCTTTACTTCGACGCCCGTTTTCCATTCACCGATTGGTTACCCGAAATGGGCGTGCCATCGGAATTGAGTTGCTGTATAAAGTGGTGGGAGAAGGAACGAAGATTCTTTCGAGTTGTCTGAAAGGGGACCGACTCGACATGCTGGGTCCCTTGGGAAAGGGATTTACGGTATCCGACTCCCATGGCGCCATTTTTCTGGCAGCCGGGGGAATCGGTATTGCTCCCATTCTTTTCCTATCGGACGATCTTTTCAAGAAAGGGTTTAACCTCACCCGGGCAACACTGTTTTTGGGCGGTAAATCCAAAGCAGATCTTTTATGCAAAGAGATTTTCGCCGAAATGGGCATAACCGTTTACACCACCACCGATGACGGCTCCGAAGGGGATCAGTGCTATGTCACCCATCCTCTGGAAACTGCTGTGAACCGCCAGGTCCCGGACGTTATCTATGCCTGCGGGCCCGTTGCGATGTTAAAATGTGTAGTGGGCATTGCAAAACATCATTCAATACCTTGTCAGATTTCCATGGAAACCACCATGGCCTGCGGGATTGGGGCATGCCTCGGATGCGCTGTGGAGCAGCAGGGAGATAAGGAGAAATTTCTTCATGTCTGCCGAGACGGTCCGGTGTTTCATGCGGATCGCATAGCCATGTAATCGCTGATTCGCATGAAAATATCGCTGAAATAGCGACTCTATGGAAGATGATTTACCGTTGACTTGCCCCATATCGTATGATAGGGGGCTTACGGGTTTGAAACCATTTCTGCGCGGCTTTCAAACCACGATCGGGTTATGAAAAGGGAAACAACACGCTATCTCAAAGACCTGGCATATTACAGCAGTATCGGCTTTCAGGTGGCGCTCCCGATTATTATCTGTTTTTATATCGGAAGCTACCTTGATGAAAATGTTTTTCATTCTACACCTTGGGCGACGCTCATTTTTCTTGCCCTGGGCATTGCCGCCGGGTTCAGAAACATCGCCCTGATGATAAAGAAAATAAGAAAATTGTAACATGCCTGGAAAAATGAAAGATATTAATCATGAATATCCAATTTCGTATTCTTAAATTTGTAACACGGTCAAATTGGATATTGCTTTTGGTTGCGAGTGCCATCGCAGGTATCATTGCAAAATTCGATGTCGTAACGGGTATCCTTGCCGGGGGGCTTATTGCAACCATCAATTTTCATCTCATGTACCGCTCCCTCAGGAAAAACCTTATTCCCCCGCCGTTTCTTTCTTCCGCCAAATCGGTTTTTGCAAAGCATTACTTGAGATTCGTATTCAGTATCATTGTTATATATATCCTGATTTCAAAGAACTATGTCGATCCGGGCGGTCTATTAATCGGCCTCTCGGTTGTGGTGGTGAGTATTTTGATCGCATCTTTTTTTGAACTTAAAAAAATCCTTTTCGAGGAGGCAATATAAGTTGGAACATCCCTATCTTTTTCTCGTGAAACTCTTTGAATGGCTTGGCCTGGGGCATTTTGCCCACGAGTATCCCCATGTGATCTATTCGTGGCTCGTGATGGTACTGCTCATTGTTTCCGGAAGTATCGCTGTTAAGAACCTGAACATCATTCCAACCAAGGCGCAAAATTTTTTCGAAATTATTCTCGAGGGACTTGAAAATTTTATGGTCGATATTACCGGAGAAGAGGGACGCTGGTTCTTTCCGGTTCTGGGCACGGTGTTTTTATATATTTTTGCATGCAATCTGACCGGGCTTATCCCGGGTTTTTTCCCGCCCACGGCTAGTTATAATACGACGCTTTCTTGTGCCATTGTCGTATTTTGCTTCACTCACTATATCGGTATCCGATACCATGGCGTCAAATATTATAAGCACTTTATCGGCCCCGTATGGTGGCTGGTTCCGATTATGCTGCCGATTGAGCTGATCAGTCACTCTGCCAGGGTTTTATCGCTTTCCATGCGACTTTTCGGAAATATGAGCGGCCATGAACTTGTTCTGGCGATTCTTTTCGGTCTGGCCGGCGCATTTTTTGTACCGTTGCCCATTATGGCTATGGGGATTTTTGTTGCCTTTGTCCAGGCGTTTGTATTTTTTATGCTCTCAATCATGTATTTCACGGGTGCAATGGAACACGCCCATTAAGCCCATCAGAGAAATACGTGGTGAATATGCTGATGTCATTGAAAAGACCATTGATTAACTGATAAAAGGAGGAGTCTGAGTATGGAAGAACATGTGTTAAAGTTTTTCACTGCCTGTGTCACAGCAGCCGGGTTCGGAATTGCAATTGCAGCCTCAATTTGTGGTATTGCACAAAGTTTAGGCCTGAAATCTGCGGTCGAAGGTATTGCAAGAAATCCCGAGTCTTCAGGAAAGGTAACGGTTACCATGATTATCGGTCTGGCATTGATCGAATCGTTGTGTATTTACACCCTGGTAATCGCCTTTATGCTCCTGGGAAAAGCACCGGCACTGGATACGATGATCAAGTTGCTTGGGCAATAGAAAGTTTCCATTCATAAACAGGGACCGTGTCATCTAAAGGACACGGCCCCTGTTCTTGGCGTCCATCAAATTCATCAACGGTCTAATGCTTTTTTAAGAAAATGTCCGGTATAGGATGCGGGGATTGCCGAAATCTCCTCGGGTGTCCCGTATCCTACGACATATCCTCCTTCATCACCCCCTTCGGGTCCGAGATCAATAATATGATCCGCCGTCTTAATGACATCCATGTTGTGTTCGATCACCAGAACGGTGTTCCCGGCATCTACTAGTCTGCCGAGAACCGCTAATAGTTTTTGGATATCATCTGCATGCAATCCGGTGGTCGGTTCATCTAAAATATATACGGTTCGCCCGGTTGCTTTTTTGCTCAGCTCGCGGGCCAATTTAACCCGTTGCGCTTCGCCGCCGGAAAGCGTGGTTGCCGGTTGCCCGAGTCGAACATAGCCGATGCCCACATCCGCTAAGGTTTCAAGCTTCAAACGGATATTGCCGATGTGAGCAAAGAACAGAAGGGCCTGATTTACGGTCATGTCGAGAACTTCGGCGATATTCTTTCCTTTATAGCGGATTTCCAATGTCTCCCGGTTGTACCGCTTTCCATGGCAAACATCACAGGCCACGTAAACATCCGGCAGAAAATGCATGCCGATCTTAACAATGCCGTCTCCCCGGCAAGCTTCACATCGTCCCCCCTTTACATTGAAGCTGAATCGACCCGGGCTGTATCCTCGTTTACGGGCCTCAGGCGTCCTCGAGAAGCGTTCCCGAATATAGGTGAATGCCCCGGTATAGGTTCCCGGATTGGATCGCGGGGTTCTGCCGATGGGCGACTGGTCGATGTGAACAACTTTATCCACATGCTCTAATCCCTCAATCTGGACATAAGAGCCCGACTGAACCCGGGCCCGATAGAGGCGTTGAACCATGGCATTGTACAGGGTTTCCAGTACCAGGGTCGATTTTCCCGATCCGGAAACACCGGTGACACAAATGAAACAGCCCAGCGGAAATCGAACATCGATCTGCTTGAGATTGTTGGTGGAGGCTCCTTGAACAACGACGGCGCGCCCATTTCCGTTGCGCCGTATGGCGGGGATTTCGATCCGTTTCCTACCGGATAAGTAATGCCCGGTTAAAGAGTCTTTATCTTCCAGCAAATCCTCAGGTGTTCCGGAGAACACCACATATCCGCCGTGAATTCCCGCTCCGGGCCCCATATCAATGACATGATCGGATCCCTTTATGGTTGCCTCGTCATGTTCCACCACTAGAATCGTGTTCCCGAGATCCCGCATCTGGCGGAGTGTTGAAAACAACGCGGCATTGTCCCGCTGATGCAGTCCGATGCTCGGTTCATCGAGTACGTAGAGAACCCCGGTTAATTTTGAGCCGATCTGGGTGGCCAGCCGGATTCGTTGACTCTCTCCACCTGAAAGCGTATATGCGGCCCGGTCCAGGGTGAGATAAGAAAGACCGACATTTTCTAAGAAACGCAATCGGTCGAGTATCTCTTTTCGGATCCGCCGGGCTATAATTTCTTTTTTACCCTCAAGTTCTAGAGCCTGGAAAAATTCATGGGCCTTTGCCACCGAAAACGCTGTGATGTCGAATATGGCCAGAGCACCCACCTTAACGGCCCGGCTCTCTTTGTTGAGCCGTGTTCCCCTGCACTCGGAACAGGGGCGAAAGTTCATATAACATTTTATATCTTCCCGGGATTGGAAAGAGTCGGTTTCCATATACCGCCGTTTCAGCGTGGGAATAATGCCGTCGAACGGTTTTTCATAGGTAATGCGCCGGTTGTCGCGTTCATAATAAAAAGGGATCTCCACATCGCCGGATCCGTACAATAGAATATCCTTAAAAGATTCGGGCAGATCGTTATAGGGTGTGAAGATATCGACACCGTAATGCTTGGTGAGGGCATCGAGAAACTCCATGAAATAGACTGAGTTTCGGTTGGCCCACGGAGCGACCGCTCCTTCACGCAGGGATAGCTGGGGATTCGGAACGATGAGGTGAGGATCGAATTCGCTGGTGGTTCCCAGGCCGTCACATTTCAGGCATGCGCCCTGGGGAGAATTAAACGAGAAATTAGCGGGGGCAAAATCCGGATAGCTGATGCCGCAATTCATGCACGCCGCTTTTTCCGTAAACAGAATCGGTTCTTTCCCAAGTATATCAACGGTAACCCGCCCTTCCGAGAGGGAGAGAGCCAGTTCCAAGGAATCGGCCAACCGATTTTTGATGGAATCTTTGATAACCAAGCGATCCACCACCACATCGATGGTATGGGGTTTCTTCTTGTCGAGTTGGTTTACGGTTTCGATTTCAAAAATGTCACCATCGATTCGGACACGAGCGAATCCTTCCCGTTTCAGCCGGACAAGTAGTTTTTCGTGGGAACCTTTCTGGTTGGCAACAAGAGGGGCCAGGATTAGGATTTTTGATCCCTGGGGAGTCGACAGGATGGTATCGACGATCTGATCCACGGTCTGGAATGTGATGGGGTTGCCGCATTGATAACAGTGGGGCGTTCCGACCCGTGCAAACAATAGCCTTAGGTAATCGTATATCTCGGTGACGGTCCCCACCGTGGACCGGGGGTTGTGGCTTGCGGTTTTCTGTTCAATGGCAATGGCTGGCGAAAGGCCGTCGATGGAATCCACGTCCGGCTTGTCCATGCGTTCCAAAAACTGCCGGGCATAGGTTGAAAGGGATTCCACATACCGGCGTTGCCCCTCTGCATACAAGGTGTCAAAAGCAAGGGTGGACTTTCCGGATCCGGATAATCCCGTGATCACCACCAACCGGTTTCGAGGAATGTCGATATTGATGTTTTTTAAATTGTGCTGACGTGCACCCCGTATAATAATATTTTTCGTCTCTTTCAGGGTCGATTCCTTTCACAATAGAAAATCAAAATTTTTACTCAAGTTTCGCACATGGAAATGATACAAAGCCCCAGTGACAGGACATGAGAGGGTCGATGTTCCTTGGGCTCCCATTCGTTATCGGTTTATTCATATGGGTGCGTGCGAGTCTTTAACATTCTATATTACTCGGCCCCCCGCTTTTTTTCAATTCAATTCGATAAACACTTTTCCAAATCGGATTTATATTCGATAATCGACGGGCGATGCAATATTTGTTGAAAATAGGAGGAAATAAGAGAAATAAGAAGATTTTAGCTAACTGATGAATTGTTCAAATCCTGACAATAACCATGAATCTGTCTAATATAGTTAGGAAAAAACTGTTGTTGAAAAAAGTCCGTATTTAGAAGTATTTGTTGGCGCTATAGCTAAGAAATATAATGATTACGAACGAATAAGATTTGTTGAAAACTTACTTCCAAAAATGCGCTCAACAGTGTTCTTTCGATTTGACACCTGGGGGGACTTAACATATTCAATGACCGTACTGGTTCAGTTGCGGTGTGACTAAGCTGCAATAATCATTCCATACTGTTGGATTCAGTCAAATTTTTCCCATCAAACAGAAGCGTGTCGAAATGTATATCTGAGCGGAAGAGAAACGATCAATGGCGATGGTTTGGGAGAAAGCAAAAGCGGCAATTAAAAAACGGATTCCGGGTCACAGTTTTCGGATGTGGATTGAACCCCTTCACATGCGATCCTTCTCTGATTATCACCTGATCCTTGAAACCCCAAATCTGTTTTCAAGAAAACGGGTAAACAATCACTACAGCATTCTGATCGAAAAGGTGATGGCCCAGGCGCTGGGAAAGGATTGTAGACTATCCGTTGAAGTATGTGAACGTGAACGGAAAAAGAGTAGAAATAATACATCTTCAGACACCGTCCGTCAGATACCGCTTCCCCAGTTGAATATCCGGCCCCATTCGGGTCGTATCCTGCGGCGGGATTTTACGTTCGATCAATTCGTTGTGGGCGGGAACAACGATTTTGCCTATTCCGCTGCGCTCTCACTGGCCTCCAAAAAGCAGGTCCAACAAAACACCCTTTTCCTTCTATCCAGACCGGGGATGGGAAAGAGCCATCTGTCCCAGGCCGTGGGTCATCACATCCTGAACCAGCATCCCGATGAGCGGGTTTACTACATTACAGCAGAAGATTTTACCAATGAGATGATCGGGTCTTTTCGGAATAATACCATTGACAAGTTCAAGGAAAAATATCGCAAGTATTGCGATGTGCTGTTATTGGAAGATATTCATTTTCTCACCGGCAAGGAAAAAACCCAGATCGAACTGGCGTTAACACTCGATTGTTTGTTGAATGCGGATAAACGCCTCATCTTTACCAGCTGCTACCTGCCGGTGGATATCCCCAAAATGCAGGATCAATTAAAGAGCCGTCTATTGTGCAGTCTGGTTTCTGCCATTGAACCTCCGAATTTTCGGACCCGGATACGGATTCTCCAGAAGAAATCCAAGGAAAACGGCTACAATTTGCCCGAAGAAGTGACCCAGTATCTGGCGGGAGAGCTCTCTGAAAACGTACGGCAATTGGAAAGCGGCCTTATCGGTGTGGCGGCAAAGGCTTCCCTGATGGGACAATCCGTCACCATCAAACTGGCTGAGAGTGTCGTTAAGAATATCGCCCGACGGAAACAGAGCATTACCATCGATGCCATCAAAAACCTGGTTTGCAGGCATTATAAAATTACCCTTAACGATCTGGTGTCCAATTCCCGAAAACAGTCCATCGTTAAGCCGAGACAGATTGCCATCTATCTATCTCGCAAATATACCGATCAACCGTTGCAGGCCATCGGCCGTAGTTTTAATCGCTATCATGCCACGGCATTACATTCCATCGGCATCATTGAGAAAGGAATCAAACAGGGCGGTTCTTTGAGGGAGCAGGTTCTGTATCTGAGCAAAAAACTGGATATGGGAGATACGGGAAAGAATTAGCGTCATTGGGTGTTTCGGGGGGTGTCGGGGAGTTATGACGTTGAGGGCCGAGGGCCTCGTCTATGCCGTTGAACCCATAATGCGGGCATGGGCGCAATAAAAGACAGCTATTGAATTCGAGTGTACAGTTGCTCTACGGAAACCAATTCCTCCAGCAGTTCCATTCGCAGGTTCCGCTCCTTTTCGATGGCACATCGCAGTCGAAGCGCACAGAGGGATCTGCAAATCCGATCCTTGCCGTCAAACTCTCCCAAACAGCCTTCGCGGTGGTCCACTGATATCGAACGGTTTTCCATAGACTCTAATTTCATGCCGAATCCTCTAATGATAACAACGATAATATTTCCTGATGGATCATGCCGTTTGTTGCGAGAATCTCCCGCTTTTCGATGGTATACGGTTGATCCGAATAATCGGTCACTCTCCCCCCGGCCTCTTGGACTAAAAGAAAACCGGCAGCGGTATCCCATGGCTGAATGTTCTGTTCCCAAAACCCTGTGAATCTGCCGCACGCCACATAACAAAGGTCCAGGGCGGCTGAGCCGAGCCGTCTTACCCCTTGAGCGGCTTTCAGACACTTAATAAATCGTTCGCTGACCGGTTTGAAATCTTCTTCAATGCTGTATGGAAATCCGGTTACCAGCAAACTCTCGGATAGAGCCGATTCGCTGGATACCGAAACGGGACGGCCGTTTAGGGTGGCGCCTTTACCGGAAACAGCCATGAAAAGTTCTTCCGCTGGAGGGCTCAGGACGATTCCGAACACCACTTCGCCATCAACGGCAAAAGCAATGGATACGGCATAAAGCGCTAGCCCGTGCACAAAGTTGGTGGTGCCGTCCAGGGGATCGATGATCCACTGAAGGGGTGATGACCCTTTTTTCAGGCCGCTTTCTTCTGCCAGAATGGAATGATCCGGAAAGGCTGAAGCAATGGTTTCAATGATGGCATGTTCCGCCTCGGTATCCGCTTCGGTAACAAGGTCGATTCTTCCTTTTTTGCTGACCTTGAACATGCTGCCGAAACGGGAACGAAGCACTTCAGCACCCTGATATGCGGCGGCTATACCGATTCTTTGAACCTGCTCCAATTCCATAAGGGATGAATTACTATTCGGTTTTTCTCCTGAAGTCAACTTAAAACCGTTCATCCCGCGTCATTTGTTCATTCCGATCAGGATTTCGCAGCGGTCGCCTCGGAATATCGATTGAGCCGCTGCTCCCATACCGGATTGACCAGGGCTGCCATTTTCTGAGTCAGGGGTTGCAGAGTTTTTGTGTCTTTGGCACAAACGCAAATACCCTCCAACCGCTTGCTGATATTATGGGCGTGTTCTTTATCCACCAAATCTGCTTTGTTCAAAACCCGGACAATGGGGATGGCCTGGAGCTGAAGCTCTGATACGATGGTTTCCACCGATTCCACCTGCTCGGGAAAACGAGAGTTGCTGATGTCCACCACATGCAAGAGAAGATCCGCGTTTTCAAGTTCTTCAAGGGTTGCTCTGAAGGCAACCATTAAGTCCTTTGGAAGATTCTTAATAAACCCGACGGTGTCCGTAATAATGACTTCCATGTCCCTTGGGAATTTCAACCGGCGGCTGGTGGGATCCAATGTGGCGAACAGGCGGCTTTCGGCCAGTACGTTGCTTTTGGTGAGTGTATTGAGCAAGGTCGATTTGCCGGCGTTGGTATAACCGATGATGGAAATGATGGGGAGTTCTTTTTTGCTCCGTTTTGCACGTTGCCGGCCCCGGTGTTTCCGGACAAAAGACAACTCCTTTTCCAACATGGCAATGCGATCACGAGCGCGACGGCGATTGATCTCCAATTTGGTTTCTCCCGGCCCTCGTCCGCCGATACCCCCGGCCAGTCTGGACATGGCGGTATTTTTTACCATCAGCCGCGGGAGGAGATACTTAAGCTGCGCCAGCTCCACCTGGAGTTTTCCTTCTCTGGATTGTGCCCGTTGCGCAAAGATATCCAGTATCAATTGGGTTCGGTCGATGATTTTCAGATCGATTTGATCGGTAATGGAACGGATTTGCGACGGATTGAGTTCCTGATCGAAAATAAGCAGATCGGTCCCGTTCTGTAACGCCGTAACCGATATTTCCTGAAGTTTGCCTCGTCCCAGTAAAAATCTTGAATCCACTTGCTTTCGCTGTTGCAATACAATATCAGCCACATGGATTCCACTGGAGACGGCCAGCTCTTTGAGTTCTGCCAAAGAATCCATTGCCACGGGCTTGGGGGCGGTGGTCACGCTGATGATCAGCGCCTTCTCTTTGTCGGAAGCCGACTTATGTGTGGCCCGCACATGGGCCAACTCAGCCTCCAGCGCTTGGATGAATTCCAGGTATCCCATATCCATGTGACCCGAATCCATGGGCGGCATCTCCTGGTAAGGGTTTCCATTGTCACCGTTCGGCATGATGTGTCCTGCATAAATCATACGAGGCAGCCCGTCTTGGGCGACACCGATGGCGGCCATCATATCCAGTCGCAACAACGCCAAGTCGGTGAGATCGTCCCGGGTCAGCGGGCCGTCTTTCAGATGGGTGTGAATACACCGGAGCCCCTTGAGCCGGCCTGGTGCGGTGCGGAATTCACTTAAATCCGGTATCACGATCTTTTGATGGTCGCCGATAAGGACATGGACGATTTTTCCGGAGCGATTAATCAGCAGCCCGATTTGTCGATGGATTTCATGTGACAATCGGCTCACATCTCGAGCCAGTTCCGGGGTGATTAAATATTGGGCGGGAATGCGACGTCTGTAAAGATTTTCAAGCCGGCGGACCTGATTCGCTTTGAGACCACCGGTATTTCCAAAAAGTTTCTTCATCCGATTTGGTAGCGGAAACCTCCTACTCAGACTGGTTCAGGTGACCCGTGTCCAGATCTTCAAATCGAGTATACATATCGAAAAATTTCAGCGCCACGTCACCGGTGGGGCCGTTTCGCTGTTTTCTCAGCAATACTTCAGCGGTTCCCTTTTTGGCATTGTTTTCATCCCGGTTGTATACTTCATCTCTATAGATGAACGCCACCACATCGGCATCCTGCTCCAGGGCACCGGATTCCCTTAAATCAGATAGCAGAGGGCGCTTGTCGCTCCGTTCCTCAAGTTTCCGGTTGAGCTGGGATAAGGCCAATACCGGAACTTCCAGTTCTTTCGCCAGGGCCTTCAAAGAACGGGAGATATCTGAAATTTCAAGATCCCTTCTTTCAGCGGAATGCCGGCCTTTCATCAGCTGCAGATAATCGACAATAATGAGCCCGATATCTTTGTCCATTTTCAATCGTCTCGATTTTGCCCTGATCTCAAGGGCTGAGATATCCGGAGAGTCGTCAATAAAAATCG
>CAYSUA010000046.1:0-6019 GCA_964433795.1 uncultured Desulfobacteraceae bacterium
TATTTAACTCCCCAGCTGTTGATATTGTACGTAAAATAATCGCCCCAGAAGGGATAGGAACTGGGAAGAGATCCATCTATTTCTTTAAACCGACAATCATATTGAATTCCCTTTAACCGGTCATTCATTTTCAATGCGGTATTTAGAAATTGATAGTCCCTCAAAATTTCGTATAGGTCCATCCAGCCTATGGATATCTGCGCATTTCCGGTAATGCAGCTGCTGGTGACGGCCGGCTTCCAGTCGGAATAGAATCTTCCGGGCAGCAGACCCTTGCCTAGCTCGAATTGATGCATCAGGGCTTTGAGGGTTAGAACCGCTGCATCCAACAGATCCTCCCTTTTTATCAGTAAATAGCATTTCAACAGTCCGTCTGTTGTATATCCGATGGTGTGCGTCAGCGGGGCATTATTTCGGTCATGAGAATTGTCACAGTTATAAAACCACCCATTTTCTTTTTGATTATGCAGGACAAAGTCCATATTTCGATTTGCGGCGTCGAGCAGATCGGAGTAATCGGTCTGTTTATAGACTTCCAGCAGGGCTTGAGACGTCTTTGTGTCGTAAACCCGCTTCATACCCAGAAAATTAGAGCTGCCCCATGATCCGTCTTTTTCCTGGATGCCACAGATCCAGAGACTCGCCTTGATGGCGGATGACAGATATTTTTCTTCCTGGGTTTCAGAGAACGCACGGACCAGGCCATGGATGATCTGGGCAGAGTTAAATACGCTGGGACCTGTGAGATTGCCGATCACGTGCCCGGGGAAAAAGCCGGTGGGATCCTGAAGCGAAAGCTCAAAGTCCGCGGCTTTTATTGCGGCATTGAATGCCTCCGGGTGATCGAACTCTGCAGCATAGTCGAACAGGGTCGGGATGATGTAGCCGGTGACTTCCGGATATGAAGTTCCGATTTTTGTTTTTCCGTTCAAAAACTGTATCCAGCTGGAAACGCCACCGTCCGGTTGAATGCCCTGGTGGTACAATATCCATTGTATCGATTTGGATATATACGGAACGGTCGAACCCGCATCGGTATTTACCGGACGATGCTTTCTAAATCCCATGGAATGTTTCAGCATATACCGAAACACCGGGTTGACCATATTCCACAAGCCGTGAAAAACAACCCTCTGTTTACTCCGAAAAATTGCCTTTGCCATATTTTTTTCTTAGGTTGCGCTGTTCAGCGCTTGCCCGAATTTGTTTGCGAGCAAGGGTATAAGACTCATAATAAAGGGCTCAGGTCTTCATATCGGCCGGCATCCTCCCGGCCTACGGACAGTTGGGGGGACGAGGATCCAAGATAGGATCCGTTTCGAATAAGCATTCTGCGGATTCGATTATATTGCCGGCGTCGAAACGCCAAGGTGTATTTCTTGAAAATACGGATCATCGCTTTCTCCCACAGGTGGAGATTTGATCGATTCCATTTTTCATAAAAAAGATGCAATGTCTTCCGGTTGCTGATTTGGTGCAACACCTTCAGCATAACACGGTTGAGTGAATGATATTGGGTGCTGCTCAGAAATCCTTGTCGTCCATACCAACTCCAGACATTCATAAAATTCAAGCAAGGCAGATACGTTTCAAGGGTATCAAGCCCCTGGTCGAGCAACTTCCGGTATGGGTCATCTCCTTTTAATTCTTCCTTAAGATCATTCAGGGAGAGGAGTGCGAAGCAGAAGCCGTCAAGTACCCGGGGATACGGCCGGGCAGGGTACTCTTCCAAAAACATCAGGCCGTCGGACCTATCCCTGACACCGCCGTTTTCGATATCTATCCAAAAAACCACAGATGCCTTTACGGCTAAATCCAGATCGACGCTATTGCCGAACCACCGCCACGACCGGATCAGAGCGCTGATTGCCAGTCCCTGAGCCATGGCGGATATCCAGGGGGCCTTTAAATAGGCGTGCCCCTCAACCCAGTTGAATGCATACTCCCAGACGACGCCATCATGACGTTTCACCGCATGCGTGTGCAGCCAATCGATAGCCGCTTTAAGGGCGTCCGTTCCAAAGTTTAGATTCTCAAGACCCCACCATGCAACATAGGCCGGATTGTACTGCCGTCCTTCCCATTTATAGTGAACAATCGGAATCCCTTGGGGGTCGAAATGTCCGATATCTTTTCGGCCTGGGCAGGGAATGCCGAAAAGAAGGTCACTATGAAAATAATACTGATGAAACCAGTCTTTATTGATCGTAATTTCCGGGTTGGTCATTTTGTTTAATCTATATATCGGCCGATTCCAAACGACTAATTATGTCTTTCAGATTCGCAATCAAATCCGGATGATCCTGCTTTAGAAAGAAGGATTTTTTAAAATAATCCACAGAAGTCCCAACATCACCGGTATGCCATGATAGGACGCCAAGATTATTATACGGCAGGATATACGTGGGATCCGATTCAACTGCTTGTAAAAACCTCGATCGAGCTTCGTTGCAGTTTCCCGAATGGAAAAACATTTCACCTTTTTCATTTAGAGAAACGGCATCTTCCTGGGGCGATGGGTCTATCCTGGCGACCGAATCATTTGCAGAAGGCTCGTCATTATTGAAAAATCGGCCGGTTTTTTCCGACAGACTCCATTGTTGCCACATCTTTCGGTAAACCGCTTCCAAAGATTGCGTAAATCTTGCGCTGTCCATTAACGGAGACGCTGTCAGTCTGTTGCGTAAACCGGCCCTGAGCGTTTTTAACCGTTCGATATCACCCGCCAGACTGACGGCAAAATTGATGTAATTTTCCGAAGATTCAGCAATCAGGTCGGCCAGATTCAAATGTGACAGGAGGCTTTTGCCGACACGGGAGATATGGGTTTCACCGGCAAGCGTGATGACCGGTACTCCCATCCATAATGCTTCCAATGTGGTTGTGGTGCCATTATACGGGTATGTATCCAGAGCGATATCGATATCATTGTACAGATCCAGATGCTTGTATTTTGATTCTGTCCGACCCGCCAAACGAATCTTGTCCGGTGATATTCCGTTTTCCCGGAATCGTTTTTGAAGCCCTGCGGCTGTCTCCGGATCGGTCAGTGCCTTCGATTTGATCACCATTTTCGAATCCGGCACCAAAGACAGAATTTCAGCCCACAAGCTAATGGTTGTGTGGGTGATTTTTCGACCGTTATTAAATGACCCGAATGTGATATGTCCATTCTCAATTGCCGGTAGCGCATTTACCGGCGGGGTCTCCAAAAGGGGGACATAACAATGAAAGCCTTTGGGGAGACGGACCGGTTCTTCGCTGGACAGCAGATCGGATCTGCCCGGCGGATCAGCCCAGGCATCCGTCAGCCTGTATTGAATCGCAGGAAGACCTGTCGTATCCGGGTAGCCAAGATAGGCCACCTGTATCGGTGCCGGTCTGTTCGCAAAGACAAGCAGACGATTATTTGCGGTATGCCCTGCAAGGTCGACTAAAATATCAATGCCGTCTGCTCTGATCATTTCAGCTGCTTTTTCATCAGACAACGATGAAATATCTTTCCATGTATCTGAAATTCCCTTCAGGTGTTCGGTAATGGCATCCGGATTTTGGACATTCGAATAACAGAAGATTTCAAATGTTAAACGATTATGAGAAGCGATGATCGGCTCAATAAAATGGGCGACGGAATGGTCACGAAAATCCGGTGAGAGATATCCGATCCGGAGCCGCCGGTGGGAAGATCGGTCGTTTGTAAAGAGTTGGTATTTGTTGCTAGGCGCGGCATGCTGAGATGCCCATAGCAGATGATGAAGAAACAATGCGATCGGATCGATCCGATCCTGATAATGCATACCGAATAGAAAATCGGAATGTGTGACGGCTGCATCCGGTTTTTCCTGAAGCGACTTTTTAAACCATATCATCGCTTCATCCACGCGAGCCTGGTTTAACAAGGCTACGGCAAGGGCATGTTGTGCTTGCGGGTGATTGCTGTCTAACGCTGTTGCCTTTTTAAGATGGTATACGGCCTCAGTAAGTTTTCCCTGTCGTGTAAGCATCATCCCCAAGTTAATATAAGCGCCCATGAAGTCTGGTTTAATAGTGATGCTTTTTTTAAACCATGTTTCAGCCTCATCAAAGCTGCCAAGGTTTATCAGGGAGAGACCCAGGTTGTTTAGTGCAGACACCGAATTCGGATTGAGTTGAACCGCTTTTCGAAAACACCGTGATGCACTGTCAAAACGATTTAGTCGGAGAAACACGGTGCCCAGATTATATTGGGTATTAAAGATATCCGGATTTATTTTCAGGGATTTCTTAAAGCTGCGAATCGCCGCTTCAAATTTTCCTTGCTGATTTTGGACGATCCCGAGTCCAAGATAATATCGCGAATTTGAAGAATTTACGCCGATCGCCCGGTTGAAATATGAAACGGCCTTGTCGCAGCACCCTTGCCGATGGGCGATGGCTCCGAGAATATACAGTGCCTCCGAATGATTCTGATCCTCTTTCAGTAAGTCATTACAGATGTTTTCAGATTCCTGTAGATGACCTGAGTTAAATGACCTTTCTGCGTCCTTAAGTTTGTCGGCCAGGCGCGCGCGGTTCATATTATTTCCAGTCACTGACGATTATCGATGAATTCCCTGAACCAGATTTCAAGATTCATCCAGCGCCAGATTTCCCAATAGTGATCGACTTCTCCGGCTGCGTGCCGATGAAATTTTTCCAAAACCTTTTTATGATCCATAATGCCGCGATCGATAAATGATTGCGATGAAAACAGATCCTCAATGCGTTGAAAAAGATCGGAGCGAAACCAATTGCCCATGGGGGTGGCAAACCCCATCTTGTCCCGACGATTGACTAATTCATCCGGCAATACGTTTCCCATGGCTTCACGGAGGAGTCTTTTGGTCGTGGTGCCCTGCATTTTCCACTTGCCGGGCAGACTAAAACAAAACTCCACCAATCGATAATCAAGAAACGGCAATCGAGCTTCAACCGAAAACGCCATACTGTTTCGATCTTCATAATGAAGCAATGCAGGGAGACTTGTGCGCATCAGTGCCCAATAGAGGGTATTGTTTACCTCGTCTGTGGATTGTCGGGCAAATCTCAAATCCGGCGGATGCCGGCGATAGACGTCATCACAAAAATCCTCTTGGAGAACATCTTCTCCTTTGGGGGGTTGAAAATAGCTGCGTTTAAGACGCGGGAAAAAATCAATGCCGGTGAGATTCCGGATGTCTTCGTATACCCTTTGGAACTGATTGAATGCGGTCTGATTCCGGTTTTCCAAGAAGCGATTCAATTCGTCGATCAAGAAGGCTTCAAAAAAATAATGATACCCGCCGAGCAACTCATCGCCGCCCTGTCCGTCCAGCATCACGCGGACCTTCTTTTGGGCCTCCTGAAATAGAAACCATTGACTGTATATTCCGTTAACCGGTGTCGGTTCATCCTGAAACCAGATGATCTTTCGGATCGTTTCCCAAAAATCATCGGCAGTCGGAATGATGGTATGAATATGGACCGGGAATTTGTTTGAAACCAGGTCGACAAAATACTGTTCACTGTATTCAGGTTCATGGTATTGAGCGGAATACGTATTGATCGTATTTTCGGAAAAAGCGCTTGCCAATGCCACGATGGAGCTTGAGTCGATCCCGCCGCTCAGACAACTGCCGACCGGAACATCGCTTCTTAGGGATCTTAATCTAACGGAATCGTTAAGTAGCTCGTAGAATTGTTCAACCGGATTTTGTTGATCGGTTTCTTTCGGTGCCAGGGTCCAGTACCTTGTTTTTTCTAATCTTCCATCTTCAAAAACAAGAAGGTTATGACCCGGTGACAGGGATAAAATGCTCTTAAAGGCAGTCGTTTCATCCCAGTCAACAGCCGCTTTTGTTAAAAACGTGTAGATCCAATTGTAGTTCGGTTCGGGTTTTACAAATCCGCCGGCCAATAAAGATTTTATTTCAGAGGCGAAGACTATACAGTCACCATTGAAAAAGTAATACAACGGTTTGATGCCGAATCGATCCCGAGACAGCAGGAGTCTTTGCTTTCT
>CAYSUA010000046.1:6029-17518 GCA_964433795.1 uncultured Desulfobacteraceae bacterium
CAAAGGCCCACATCCCGTTAAACCGCTCAACACAATCCACACCCCATTCTTCGTAAGCGTGGATAATGACTTCTGTATCGGTCTGGGATCGGAATATATGTTCCTTTTCGATAAGGATTTTTCTTAACTCCACGTAATTGTAGATTTCTCCGTTATGGATGATCTGCAGCGTTTCATCTTCATTGGACATGGGTTGATGCCCGTTGTCGCTCAGATCGAGAATCTTCAATCTCCGGTGACCGAAATTAAGCGAAGCGCCGTTTCCAAGATTTCCGGAGAAGAAATACCCCGAGCTATCCGGTCCCCGGTGTGTGAGGGTTTCGGTCATATCCGTGACGGATCGCATTAGGAGCTCCGACTCCAGGTCGGATGAACATCCCCTAAACGTAAATATCCCGGCTATCCCGCACATGATATCCGTTTATACCTTTTCCGCCCACACATATATGAAATAGCCCCACCGCTTTGAGAGGTATCTGATGAAAGATTTGGGCCAATACCGCCCTACGGGGTATTGGGACGGCATGATCCAGTCAACGATGAATGAAAGGTTTGAAAATCCGGGCATTATGGAAATGATCTCTTTTCGGCTGAACACTTTACCCAGTGGATTTTCAATCCCGTCAAATTCATTGATGAGATGATCAATACTGGTACCGCGTTTAAATTTACGCCATGGAAAAAGAACGCGGTAGCGAAGCGAGTTTCGATGATACATCATGAGCAGTATTCGGCCGTTCGGCTTGAGTACCCGCCGGATTTCAGATATGGCTTTGGCCGTATCCGGCACATGATGCAACACGCCCATGGAGGTTGCCAGGTCAAATGTTTGATCGGGAAAGGGGAGGTGCTGGCTATCGCCGACAGTAAAGTCTGCATTAAACTGAGTGAGTTCAAATCTTTTTTTTGACAGCGCGATCGCTTTTTCCGTAATATCGAGTCCATAACAGGTCGCCCCGTTTTTCGCATAATGTGAGAGAACCCACCCGTTACCACACCCGATATCGAGCACTTTTTTTCCGGCATACGCAGTGAATTGATAAATCTCTAGCTTGGTATCATACGGAATGACCGCCAGCCTCAGTTTTTCATATTCGTCAAAAAAGGTTTTGCTTCCTGCCGGATGGGGTATCATATCCGCACAGACCGGATGGGCTTCCCAGAAGCGTTTCACCTTAATTGTCAGTTCTCTATCTTCCATGTGATCTATTAAGGTGCGGCTGTGATTCTGTTTTCAATAAAAATCTCAAACCACCGGTCCAGTGTGATCCAGTGCCATATCTGCCAGGTATGATCCTTGAAGCCTGAAAGATGCTCATGCCACATGGATGTGGTTTTTTCAGGATTGAGCAGTCCGAGGCGCGAAATTCTTTCAGGAGACAAAATCTCTTCCACCGTATCTTTCCAACCGTTTCTGAACCACCGGCCCATGGGCGTATTGTATCCCATTTTATCCGATCGGTTGATAATCGGTTCGGGTAGGATATCCCGCATGGCATGTCGCAATATTCGTTTGGTTTCCGTTCCGAGTATTTTCCAGTCTTCGGAAATGGCGAAAGCCGTCTCTACAAGCCGTACATCCAGAAAAGGGGTTCGTGCTTCGATGGAAAACGCCATGGAGTTTCGATCCTCGAAGTGAAGCAGTGCCGGCAGATTGGTTTTTGTCATCGATTGATAGAGGTGATCGTGCAGGAGACTCTCAAATTTTCTGGGATACCCGCCATGATCCTTTAATGGGATTTTTTCAAGCATATCATTTGATAGAAAAGCGTCATCCGACGGTCTCGGTGCAAAATCGTTGCGCAGCCACTCGGATACGGGGATTTTTTTTTCTTCCGCCACGGCTTTGCGCTGTTGGTGAAATCGGTTCCAGCTTGTTTCGGTATCTTCATGGAGTGCCTGGTTGAGAAGGTTCTGGAAGTAAGATTTATAGAAGAAGTGATATCCTCCCAGCACCTCATCGCCTCCCTGGCCGTCCAGCAACACCTTTACCCCTGCATCTCTGGCGGTTTTCATGACAAACCACTGTGAATACAGACCGTAGGCATTGGTCGGCTCATCCTGGTGATACGTGATATGATCGAGTGTTTCGAGAAAATGATCCTCAGGGCAGTAAATCGGGTGACTATGGATCGGGAACGATTCTTCCATGAGGCGGACATAGGGCGATTCATCGCAATCTTTGTCTTCCGGGTAGAGGATGGAAAAGGTCTTTAGATGATTTTCTGAAAGCGTTGAAGCGATGCCGACAATCGATGCAGAGTCTACTCCGCCGCTAAGACAAGAACCGGTTGGAACGTCGCTTCGCAACAAACGCAAACGAACAGAGTCATGGAATATGTCCTGGAAGGTGGAGATGGGATCATCTACGGTGCCGGGTTGTTCGGATAGGTCCCAGTATTTTTGGATATTTTCCGTTCCGTCATATTTCTTTACCAGATTATGCGCTGCCTGAAGCTGTTTGATGTCATGAAAGCAGGTATCCTGCCCCTGATTAAAACGACCATGAACCAAAAGATTGTAAAGGGTGCGGTAATCCGGTTCTGCGGCCGAAGGAAAGATATCGAGAAGCGCTTTGGGTTCCGAGGCAAACGCTAACGTGTCTTTAAGTCTTAAAAGGTAAAGGGGTTTTATCCCGAACCTGTCTCGGGAGAGAAAAAGTGACTCTCTTTTCGGATCATACAGGGCAAAAGCCCACATGCCGTTAAAATGGGAAACGCAATCCAGCCCCCACATGTCATAGGCTTTTAATATGACTTCCGTGTCTGTCTGGCTGTTAAATCGATATCCTTTCTGTGACAGGGTTTCCTTGAGTTCAATGTAATTGTATATTTCGCCGTTAAAGACCAGAACACAACCGGTTTCAGGATCGATCATCGGTTGGCTCCCGGCGTTGCTTAAATCGATAATCGACAACCGGCAGTGGGCCAGACCGATCCGATGGGTATCCGTATCCAGAATCCACGTACCGGAATCATCCGGCCCCCGATGCCTCTGACGCCGATTCATTCGCTCCAGGTCGGTTTCTGAGACCGTTTGAGGATTTTTAGACCATATACCGGCGATTCCGCACATCAGAATGCCCCGCAACAGCGAAGACATGCCGGGAATAGTCCCTTCGACAAATCTTTGATCATGGCTTTTCGTTTGCGCCCGTTCCAGATCTCATTGACCGTCTGGTTGAATATGTTGCCTAATGAGATCGGATAGCATCTGGTAGATCCGGTGACATCGCCGCTGGCTAAAATTTGCATGGAGTTCATCAGAGCCTTGCATCCCGAAGTGGATATCTGCCGATCATGGTGGTAATAGAAATTCTTAAGGGCTGTATCGTTCAGATTCGGGGCAAAGATCACATTGTAGCGCTTGTTTTGTTTGACTGTTTCAATTTCTCGGGAAAGGCGTTCGATATCAACGGCTTGGGGATCGATGTTTGAGATGCATGACGGCATAGCCGGATATTTTTCCTCATGCTGCCGGTTATGACGAACGGCCATATCTTCACTGACAAAATTCAGATGACTGAATATGATGGAAGCGAAGGGCCAATCCCTGTATGCAAAATAATCCAGTGTTTTGTCTATGCAATGAAAATTATGATTACTGATGGCGTAGTTTACGTGGACGGAGGGGGATGTCCTGTCCTTTCTAGCCTCAAAAAATAGATCCAACCCTTTGGCAATCCGTTCAGACAATCCCTTTTTCCCGCGGATGAAATCATGCTCGACCGGCGGTCCGTCAATGGAAATCCAGAGCTGGTCGATTACTGAGTTGGCCAGACGTTCGGCATGCTCGGGGAGGAGCAGACCGTTTGTAGTAACCTGAAATGCCATCCTTTTTTTCTTTACCCGATCGATCAATTCATACAGGCGGGGGTAGAGCAGCGGTTCGGTGGACGTTACGGCGATGGCCGGCTGCCATTGTTTTATTTCATCCATTAATACGACCAGCCTGTCGATGGGCAGTTCGGGCCGACCTTTCGGCGACATCACCTGATAAAACATTCCGCTATGGTTGTTCTGCCCCACGTCACACATCCGGCAATTCAAATTGCAGATGGAATTTACAACAAGGAAAATGGTTTTGGGATGTTCGGGTGTCAATATGAACCGTCAGTCATGGCATGGTAATGGGAGATGAGTGTGTTCATTTCATTTTCCCAGCAAAAGCGGGTTGATGCCGCAGTTCGGGAATTCTTTTTCATGGCTTCCAGTCGATCCGGGTCCGCCGCTATCCGATTGATGGTCTCGGCAATTCGTTTGGGTTCGGCATTTTCATAGGTAATGCCGCATCCGTGATTTTGGATGACCCTTTTTATCTCCGGAAGATCGTTTGCAACGAGCGAAAGCCCGGCCATCATATACTCAAACAATTTGTTGGGAGTAGACAGGAGGTGATCCAGAAAGACCGGTTTATATGGTATCACGCCGATATCGGCGCCATAGATCGCCGGTACCAGATCACTCATTTCGACAGGATCAAGAAATATGACCTTTTTATCGAGCAATCCTTTTTCTTCGGCGATACGTCTCAGATCCGCTTCATTGCTGCCGTATCCGCGCAGGGCCAGTACCGCTTTGTCCAGGTATTCTCCGGCCAGAACGAGTTCTTCCAGCCCCCGATCATAATCGAATCTCCCCTGATAGATGACCAGCGGGGTATCGCGGTGGATACCCATTTTTTGTTTCAGATTATGACCGTTGGCACCGGGATGCCGCCATGGGCAGTTATGCACAACCGATGGTTTTTTGACCTTGTACCGTCCGGCCATGATATCGGCTATTGAACCGTTTACGGTCACCGTATAGTCTGCGTTTCGGATTCCGTATCGTTCAAAAGCGGAAAAGAGGAGCTTATGGTACCAGATGCCGTGCTTATACATCTCTACCCAGAGTTCGTGGGCGTCATAAAGGACTTTGGCACCAATTCTTTTTGCACCCCAGACAGATCCCGGCAGGCTATCCAGATCATTGGCATGGACAATATCCGGGGCAAACCGCCGAACGGCTTTTGCGAAAACCCGGTTCATATCCATAAACCATAAAAAATACTGAATCTCGGTCTGCAGATCCTTCATAAAGCCGGTAGCCGGTTTACGTCGGGGGATTTTTGTTTCCAGACGGACAATTCTGTAGCCGTCACGGATCTCTTCCGTGTTTCCTTTGGTTCGCTCGGAGACATAGCCGAGAACGATCACCTCAAAGCCCTCTTTTACAGCACCGAGTGCCTCCTTCTGCACCCGGGGATCATTAAGCACATCATTTGTTACGAGCATACAGATTCGTTTCATTTGATTCCTTCAGTGATCAACTTTTTATAATGATTTAGAAAATAGTTTTCTAAATTGTCATCGAAATCACGTGTGCTGATGATTGCAGGGCGGAAACACCAAAAACAATCGGATACGCAGTCGGTTCTCACCTTTACCCGGATGACGGTTGTTTCACAGACCTGATTGTAATCGTCCGACCAGAATCCCAGCGGTGGTTCCTTTTGACCTTTGACAAGTTTTGTATCGGCGCTGTTTGGAAGCCTGGAGAAAAACGATCCAACGGGTTTTCCATCGGAAAGGCTTAAATCAATCCATGATTCCTGCTGTTCCGCTTGTATATCCGGGGCCAGATGAAAACGGAATTCAAGATCATGTGGTTTTTCACTGCCGATTTTATCCCGTATCAAAACCGTGCCGTTGGGTAGGAGAATCAGGGCGCGATGCCAGTCGACCGGGTCGTTAAGACGATGAAAGCCATTCTGGCTTCCTTCGGCCAGAGTCCCCTTGGGGCTGGACACGAACACAACCTTACCCGGCATGGGCCTCTCCTGCATGGCCCAGGTGGTCGTCAGCGTGCTCATGGCATGACCATCCACAAGGACCGTGTTGTGTCCGGCTCCACCGCGAAAGTAATCATGCCACTTTCTCGGTTTGCCGGTGTATGAATAACAGCCGGGATCACCAAAGATCAGTCTGCCGTCTGCAGTCAGATTAAAGTGCAATGTGTCGGCGTGGCCATGGGTCCCGTGAGGATGATCCTTGGGGGCATCGCCCATGCTGATCCGGCCGCAATCAAAAAAGAGTTCCGTTCTGGTTTTGCTCCAGTCCGCCCGGAGAATGGTGTAACCGCCGTCTGGAAATTCCCGGTCTTTATGGGTGGGTGGAGTGGATGGTAATTGTTCGTATGCCGTGACGCCGCTTTCCCCCAGCAAACAGACAATATCCGACAATTGGTTTGCGCACGCCCATTTAAAGTCGGCGCGGTTAAACAGCACAGCCCCCAGACCGAGCAACGACCGGGCATCCAGGGTATGCGCCGTTGAAAAGCGCCATACTTTGGCTCCGTCACCATCACCGATCATTGGTATTCGTCCTGTTCGGGGATTCATGGTCTCAAGGAGTACGCCCATCATTTTTTCGATCGGAATAAGATATCCTTCGGGCAGCTCCCTGTTTCGACCCGTAGCGGCGAGAGCCGGAAGCAGAAAAAACTCCAGGACATAGCGGTGATACGGCAGGGATTGTTCCCAATGAATCCCATCCGGATAAATTTGCAGCGCCATCTGCTGCGTCAATTCGCAAAGCGCATTGCCCGCCAGGATATCGGAGTCTTTCCATTCAACAAAAGTCAACGCCGCAATGGCGATGGCGGACCAGTTGCTGATTATATGGTTGGTGGGCAACCCGCTCGTTTCCAGGTGATCGAGAATATAATCCACATGAATTCTGGCGTTATCGGCAAAAAGGGGCCGTTTCCCAGATGGCTTTCTATCTGCCAGAAGGGCTGCCGCTATCGACCAGTTGATCAGCCGTTGGGCGACGATCAATGTCGCGCACCATGCCGGGCCGTTTCGGGGATCCGTCCGGCCCATGAAGTCCCGCACTTGGTTTTCGAGACAGCCGATGTAATCACCGTTTTCGGTGATCCGATATGCCAGGGCGAGGGCAGGAAACCATTCGTGTTTGTTGAATTCCCAGTTGAGCTTGATATCCACATTGTAAAAATCATTGGTGAAATCATTTTCAAAGATTGCTGCCCCAAGCTTGCCTATCGGCCAATCGGGCCAGGAACCGCCATTAAAGTCTGCATTCCAATCAATTTGGCCTTCAAATTGAACTGGCGGGGCGTGCAGGGGCGAAAACCGTTGCTCCACAGCCGAGTCGGCCATGGCAAGAATCGGTGTGGCGATACTCTCGATCCAGCAGCCTTTCTGTTGTCTAAAATAATCGTATGACCACAAGGTGTTAATCATGAAAATAAGCGGAAGCCTTGATTACAAAGGAGGAGGATGATTTTTTGGTAGCGTTATTTGTCAGTATATATTCTTCTCTTGTCTTCAATTGAATAGACCGGAGAGTGATACACACGTTGGTATGCCGGCAAGCCATACCGGGCGGATGATTAGCAGTCTGAATAGCTCTGTTAGACTTCCAAAATCTGATTTGCTTCCATTGGAAGATGTTACATACCTAGGCACAAAATAGTTGATATAATCCCCTATGATAGGAAGTTTTCGATAGAAATCGAATTTATTGTTCTTATGATATTCGTACAGGACGTTGTTGAACAGGCATGCATAGTCATCCGTTCCCAGAGAGTTTGAGTTTGAATATTTTAAAGACTTAATGGAGTCGTGATATTTGTCCATACACGGTATCGGCATCGGACCTTTTCCTGATAATAAGCGATCCCGCACTGAACACACATTCAAAGGTTCATTATGGTGTGTGAAATAGATCCCGTAACTTGGATCTATGAATATCCATTTTCGTTTCCGTCGATAAAAGAATTCTATACAGACATGGTTCGGTGCTAATAAATGTCCGGAATAAGCAGCCTTTAGACTATATTGTGAAGCATACAGGAAGACAAGACGCGCTGGAATTTTTGCTGCACCCAAGACGCGTTTCAACCACAATGACTTTCCCAAGCATAATAAACCCTTTTCCGGGTCCCCCGCATCCGTCCATACATTCCGAAGGCTAGAGAAATCGGAGATAATATTCTTGAATTCGTTTGATAATCCTCCCGTATGCTTATGGAATGTTCCGACAATCCGCCGAACCTTGAAAAAATCATCTGATGCGCTCTCGAAAAGAAACGGGAACATATTGTTTATCCATTTTCTATCATCCTGATGGATATGATGATCGCACATTCGCACGAATCGTGGATTCTCTGTGCATCTGATGGTTTTCAATGTCCATCTTTCTTTAGGATGCGGTCTTGTCAATACGATCGCTCCAGGGCGTATTTTATGGATGTTTTGAACCTGGCGGCAGATGATTCTATTTACGTTCTCCTTAAGGGAAAGGGATGCTATTTTACCACAGAAAAGCGGGATTCCTTGATTTATAGTTATTGAGAATTTCTTGGAGCTGCTGTCGGTTGTATCGATATCAAGCCACAGGCGATCAGAGGTGATTTTTTGGATTCTCAGATATAATCCCGATGGATCGGAGTATATTAGATTTTTATGAACGCTCTTTACACGAAATGGTGACATGGAAAATGGGCGAACCCTTTTTTTTAGTTGGAAATCGATAAAAAGAACTCCGATCATGAAAGTCAGAAAGAGTATCAGAAAGACAAATGGATTCAATTGGAGATACAAATGCTTATCCTTTGAAACGGCGGAAATTCATTTGAATAGGAAAAAGTGAGGGTTTCAGTTCATATTTTCTTATATTTATTTGCACCTATGAAAAGGGAGGTCCCGTCAAGATTCGACTTAGGTCTTTTCTTTTCACAACTGAGCAACCATGAATAAAGCCGCTCGATTCCCTTATAGCGCCATTGTGGAAAAGAGCTGAAATATGACAACCAAAACTGATATACTTTGTAAATAAGTGAATAGAATAAACTGCATATGGGTGAGAAAGTGGTTTGCGCTAAGCATAACTTGAACCCATTTCTATCCAAGATCTTTTCCCAGCGCTCAACGGCAAGGCCTTTAGTGTGGATATATTTCTTTCTAAAGTTGGACTTGCACAATTCCTCAAAATACTTGGATAAGGTGCTAAACTTCAAAGCAGCAAATAGCTGAGAAAACATAGAGCGATTATGGAAGAAACGATCACTCAATGTGGAAAAGAGTATCTTTCCTCCTGGCGTCATGATACGGTTTAATTCCGGCAAACCATATTCTCTAGTTGAATCCAAATGGTGCATGACGCCAGTCAGTATGATGGTAGAGAATTGGTTGGACTTAAATGGTAAAGAGTAAATATCCGAACAAACCAGATTGTCTATATTTGCGAAAGATCCATTCTTTTTCCCGTTTTCAAGGAAACCGAAGACATATTCAACGCCAAACGTGATTTTTCTGTTAAGATAGAACATGGCACTGGCCTGTCCGTCAGCCACACCAATTTCCAAGACGGGTGTTAACCAATCTTGAGAATCATAAAAGGTGCCTGTGGAGAAATCAGGCAATATATTGGCTCCATATTTATTAACAAAACGTTCAAAATACCTACTTTTCTCGTGTTCGGGTAGTCCTTTCCTAAAGAAAACAAGACCTGAAATATTGAGGATATTCCAGAATGTTTTGTTTAAGGGCCAAATAATCATTCTCATTATAGAATATCGCAATTTCCAAAGAAGCGGTTTCTCCTTTCTAACCAATCTGCCAAAGGAGGCCTTTGCCGAGCGGTCATAGGGTGTCGTTTTTTCCATGTTTGACTGTCTCCCTCAGAAATTCAATTCAGTTTTCTTTGTTTCAAAATGGTATCTTAGTGGATAAATTGGCTTTTTATGTGCTCTATTTCTCGTTCAATGCAGCAAGATAATGGTTCTCAAGATGTGCAGCGACTTTTCTATGATCATGACATCTTTCAACAAATGCTCTAGAGGCTCTGCCTATTTCTACTCTGTTTTCTTCATCTTCGATGAGGCGTTTTAAAACATTGTATATGGTTTCCGGATTGGCATTAATAACCGGTGAATGCTCCGGTTCACGGGCAAGAACATCATCCCTCATGTAGGTAACCACCGGTTTCCCCAAAGACATACACTCTACAGCCGTGGAACCGTATGACCCGCATTTTAGTTGCTCCACAACAATATCTGCTTGCATTTGATAGAAACGCAAGTCTCTGAAATCTACATCATTGAAATATATAAATTGCAGTTTATGACCTTCTAATTTGAGTCTTTCGACAGCAGACTTTGTCTCAGTCGTCCCTTTTATATCCCCTCTGATCGCATCGTTTGCAAAGCTATGGTAAATGAGAAGCGTATCCGGTGTTTCTTTCCTTATGTGAAATTCCTTCGGAATCTGCTCTATAGGTAAAGGTTTCCAAAAATCCAAATCGATGCAATTATACGTCCAAACGGCATCGGGATGTGCGACTGTGTAATCGCCTGTTCCGAATTTGATATCCGCATATTCGTCCACCACCCGGTTTAAGGTTTGCTTGTGAGCTTCGTCGCAGTGGGTTTTCTCGATCTCAGGCGGACAATAGAGACAGGGTGAATAGTCATAACGTAAGTCAATGGATCGAAGTCGTGCATCGCACCCCCATGATTGATAACATAAAATTTTTCCGAGCCTTTTAAAGAGTTTAATATCTGAAAAAGGATCGGGTTTATACTTGTCCCAATACTTGTAAGGGTGGCTCGTAAAACCGAATAGAGAGTGGAAATGGAGGATATCATATTCATGGGCAGCCTTCAGGATAAAAGAGAGCAGTCGGGTACTCCCACACTGATCTAAAGTTCGTATTTCATCATCCCAACCGAAAGTAAAACGTGAAAAGTCATACTGATCCAATATCACGTAGTCCACCTCATAACCCAACTCCTTTAGGCCCTTGGCTTGCAGGTAAGGCTGATATAGAGCCGCGACCGGTGCGTGCAATATCTTAATGTTTTTCAAGGCTTTTTGTGCTTCCATATTCCATCGCATATTTGTGAAAAAGATTCAGAATGCCTTGTACACCGATGTTGAAAAGCGAATCCACTACAGAAAGACCGTTTATGAAATCTCCCTGGTGCTGTTTGTATTGTTCCCTCAAAATAAAGCTGGACCACTCTTGAATAACCAATTCTATATTTTCTCTAACGAAGTCGTCTTTATTCTGATATTCTGAGGAACCCCCTCCGCTGAAATATATGTCACCTCCGTAATATTTGGTAAGAAGAGCGTTATATTCAGAACCCTTGGAATTAAAGGGAGCCTCGCTTGAGCATCTGAACTCGGCATTGATAGAAAGATGTGCGCATATCCCTTTTATTATCGATTCATTCATTCTATCTAAGTTATTAACTCTGCTGCAGCTCTGGACTAGATCCCTCAAGAAATCGAAATTTTCGTGGAAATAAGGTGCCGTTGAATAGACGGCCCTTATTCTGTTGATCTGTTTTTGAATCCAGGGTTGGGTATGGTCGATGGTCAGGTCGCTGATATTTGAGAAATCGCTGTGCCTGCGAATAGGGACGGTAAGAAAAGCTTTCTCGTTTTGATGGAGATTCTTTCGGATATGTACACGTCTC
>CAYSUA010000047.1:0-17506 GCA_964433795.1 uncultured Desulfobacteraceae bacterium
TTCTTGTTAATCGTTCTTAGCATGGTGTCCGTTTCAATTAAACCACATTAATTGTTTATAATTGTGGTACCGGAACGATCCGATTTTGAATCGGAACCGCCTTTGATATGTATGGCGGATCCCTTGGCGGCTCCTACGGGCCTGGCATAGGTCGGTTTCGATGATGTTTGAAACGATTTTGAGGTATTCAAGGATACCATGCCGGCACCGAACCCGTAACTTTTTTCCTCGTCCGCCGAATCACTCTTGGACTTTGAAGACTTCTCTCTCAACTCTTCCACAAGCTCCCACATTTTGCTCAACGCGCCTTTGATTTCTTTAGCGGTATCGGGTTTGCCATTGACCTTGTCGGCTTTGTCATCCTTTTTTCCAACGTCGACAGGCCCTTTATTTTTGTTCTTGTTTTTCTTTATGGCAACCGGTCCTTTATCTTTATCATCGTCATCTTTTTTCAGAAGGCCTGGAGGTGCATTCGATTTGCCATTATTCCCGATACCCAATATCTGACCGTTACCGTTATTTTCTTTTTCCTTAAACAAATCCGGGACGTTACCGACTTTTTTGTCTTCTTTTGAATCCTCTGTGTCGCCGTCAACTTTGTTCAGGTTCGGGATATTGATGACGTTGCCATTACCCTCGGCCTTGGACCCTACGGCCGGCCCTTTTGGAGCGGTAATCACGATTTGATTGCTGGCTGCCGGTGCTTTCTTGTCGGGAGTTCCTGAAACCTGGTCGGGTTTTATGTTCTTGTCGGTAGCGACGGCCGGGGAGTCCTTTTCAGTTTTTTTGCCACCGGTTGCCTTTATTGTTTGGGCATTTTTTTCGGTGAATTTATCGAACAGGTTCCGAACACGATGCTCTTTATTATCGGTTAGCTTTACTCGAATCTGTTTATCAGCCGAATTCCGATCTTGTCTCCCGTGGCTTTTTTTGGTTCGACCGGCCTTTTCGGCCGCATCGCTGCGTGATTTTTTTCCTTTTCGCTCGTTTCTTTTCGTATCGTTTGCCTGTTGAGCAGCGAGCCTCTTTGCTCCTCTGCTTTTTTTACGGCCGCCTTTGGTTAAGGAAACCTTATAAGCGTTGCCGTTGGACTGGACCTTGGTGTTGTTTCCGTCCTTGTTGGACTTATTGGAAGCGTTAACTGCTTTCACAGCTGCTGCATTATTGTTATTATTATTTGCGTTCGCTGCTGAAGCGTTTGAATTGTTATTGACTGGTTGCATATGATGTCCTCCTATTTAGGATTTTTTATTTTGTCTGGTTCTTTCTTTATCAATATGCGTGCCACAATGTAGAAATATTAGATTAATGCAGGAGGTTCTTCTAAAACCCATTGAAATCATTATAAAAATATTTATTAGGAAAAGTTTGGCTTGATGAAAACCCGTTCGAGAAATAGACGTTAGGGTGGGGGGAATCACCCCAGGAACGAGCTGGGTGATCATCCCAAAACGCATAAATTCATAAAAATAACAAATAGTTAAAGCAAGTGGGGAAAAAAACCCCTATTTGGGGTGATTTACCCCACCCCGGTGGCAGCAAAGTGGAGGCGGAATATTTGAAGATTATTTTATTAGATCGGTTCGGAGATAAAACACTATAATTTGAGCAGGTTAAGCCGCGGCCATTTCTAATAGACCAAGCTTTCGGGCTTTTTCACGGAGTTGCTTGCGGTCCATTTTGCTGGATCGAGAAGCTGCAGAGATATTTCCTTTGGTCCTTTCCAGTATGCTTTTGAAATACGTTCGTTCGAACGCAGCCTTTGCTTGGGAGTAAGTCATATCTGAAAGGCGTGTTTTGCGCGGATCTTTATATATCTTCTCTATGAGGGTCGGCATGTCTTTTAGTTCCACCACAGGAGGGGTTGCCAGAATAACCGATTGGGAAATCATGTTCTCCAGTTCTCGGATGTTTCCGGGCCAGGCGTAGCGGAACATCTTTTCTATCACTTCAGGGGAAAATCCCACCAGCGGCTTTGAATTTTCCATGGAAAATCTCTCTAAGAAGTATTGACCCAACAATGGCAGGTCATCGATTCGGTCTTTTAAAGAAGGCAGGGCAATTTGGAACTGGTTGAGTCGATAATAGAGATCTTTTCTGAATGTTTCCGTATGAACCATTGCCTCAAGAGAGCTATTTGTGGCTGCAATAATCCGGATATTTACGACCTTGCTTTGTGATGAACCCACCGGTTTGAATTCTCCCTCCTGCAAAACGCGGAGAAGTTTGACCTGAAACTGGAGTGGCGTCTCCCCGATTTCATCTAAAAAAAGAGTCCCGCCATCGGCCTCCTCTATCAGCCCCCGTTTGTTTGATATCGCACCGGTGAAGGCTCCTTTTTCGTGACCAAACAATTCGCTTTCTAGAAGGGTTTCGCTCAGGGCGCCGCAATTGACCGGAACAAAAGATTTTTTGATTCGGTCGCTAAGATTATGAATCGAGTGGGCGATGAGTTCTTTTCCTGTTCCACTCTCTCCGGTAATGATGACCGAAGAGTTCGTTTCAGCCACAAGCCGAACAAGTTCCAGCACTTTTTCGAGTTCCATAGAATTACCGATGATTTCCGGAAAATCTTCTCTTTTGTTAATCCGTTCCGGGATGGAAAATTCCAGTTCTCCTCGAACCATTTCTTTCAGGCCTGAAAGCGTTTGTTCCAATTCTATTTTGATTTTTTCCATTTCATGGTTCTTCTTTGCCAGTTCACCAATGGTCTTGCGTTCTCTAAGGACACGTTCGATTTTGGCATACAATTCCAATGGGTCGCAGGGTTTGGCGATCCAATCGGATGCACCGGCTTCAACCGCTCCGATGAAATCATAGTCCGGAGAATAACCGGTCCAAACGATCACTTCCAAAAGCGGATTATTCTTTTTCAAATCCGGTATCAGCTTTAAACCGATGGTGTCGGGCAGTAAAATATCAAGAATCGCCACATCAAATTTTAACCGGTCCGCCATGGCTTTGGCTTCATTTCCATCAGCCGCCAATGTTATCTGGTATCCATAGCGTTCCAGGATATCTTTAAATGCTGTACGGATATCATCATCGTCGTCTACAAGAAGAACGCGGCCTTTTACCTCTACCCTAGAATCCATTATTTCTCCGAATTTAAAAAACCAAAAACTGCAACAACCAGATTTTTCTAGATATTTCGGCAAATAACATAAAATCTTAAGCCGGTTGTCATAAGGCCATAGAAAGCGATTAAAAATGATGATAAGAAATGTTATATCCGGTTGTGCAGAAACCTCAAGTCAAGCACTTGCGGCTTTGAAGATAACCCGCTTCGCGGACGTGTGAAACTCGTGCATAAGGGAGCGTAACACCGAACAGGGCTTCGAGATAAACAAAACATCTCGGGAAATAAAATAGTTAGGGCCTATTCCTGTGAGTAACTTGGGCTTTGTGCATAACCGCAATGTTAAATTATGGTGGCTGGAAGGAGAGAATTCCAATTTTAATGAAAGGCGGATATGAAAAGCACAGTTTCTGTTGTTAAGGGGACCGATGTCGATAGTTCTGTTAGAAAAGCCGTGGAGTTGATCGGGGGTATCCGGAAATTCATTCAACCCGGTCAGACCGTGTTGATCAAACCCAATTTTGCCGTGGTGGCCCCACCGGAAACCGGTATCGTCACAGATCCGGCAACCGTCGATGCTGTCATTGGGGTGTGTAAGGAAGCAGATCCGGCAAAAGTTATAGTGGGGGAAAGCGGGATTGTGGGGTTCGACACCTCCGAAGTGTTTCAAGGATTGGGTCTTGAAAACCGGTTTGAACGGTTGGGGGCCGAACTGGTCAATCTCGATCAGGACGAAGCTGTAAAGATGGACGTTCCCAACGGAACGGTGTTGAAGACAGCCAGAATTTTTAAAACCGTATATGAAAGCGATGTCGTCATCAGTGTGCCTTCCATGAAGACCCATATTTTAACAGCCGCCACCCTGGGGTTAAAAAACATGAAGGGGACCATTCCGGATTCCATGAAAAAGAGGATGCACCGCATCGGTGCGAAGCAAAAGGTGCGCGATTTTGAACTGGATCATGCCATTGCGGACCTTAATACCGTGATGCCGCCCACCTTAACCATCATCGACGGGATAATCGCCAATGAAGGCTACAAACCCGGAACACCGGGCATCGGCGGGACACCGGTTCAATTCAATACCATTGTTGCCGGTCAGGACCCGGTGGCGGTCGATGCGGTGGGCGCTTATCTGATGGGATTTGATTCCGGTGAAGTTCGACACATTGCCTATGCTGCTGAAAGAGGTGTGGGTGTTTGCGATATGAACTTGATCGATGTGAAGGGAGAGGACCTGGATCAGGTTCGACGCGTTTTTGTGAGGCCGTCCATGGACGGGGTGGTCTTCGATTTTAAGAATATTTCTTTTCTGGTGGGAGAAGGGTGCAGCGGGTGCCGGGAGTCGTGTTACATCGCACTTTCGGGCATGGATGAAACACAGCTTAAAAAAATGGGAAAAAGTGTTGTGGTGGTCGGAACCGATGTGGATCTTGCTGAAATAGATGAAGATTCGCGGCTGTTTCTGGTGGGAAACTGTACCGTTTCAAACGACCTAAAAGGCGAACACATCGAGGGATGCCCACCACCGGGCATCCATGTTCGAAAGTGCTTGCTGGGGCAATATTAAAGCAGCATAAATATCTATGGGGCGCTTTTCAAAATGGATGACAGAAAGGTGTCCGGCCTTCCGTCAAAGAGGATATCTTTTTTGTTGATGTTGAAGGTTTCAATCTTAACCGTATCGGTCTTTCCTGAGTCATCAACGGTTTCTAATTCAAGCCTTCCTTTAATGATAAGATGTTTGATCAGAATTCCGCGTTTTAATTTATTCTCGAGCTTTTGAGATTTCTTTTCTTCATTCTTTTTTCCGCCAACTTCTGAAAACATCTTCTTTATCTGAATATCGGATCCTTTCTTCTCGTGCCGGCTGAAGATGATATCAACAACCATCAGCTTGTTTAATTTCAAGTTGTCCATAAACCATGAGGGATAATCGATCTCAACCGCCAAGTTCTTGATAGCCAATGACCAGCTTGAGCCCGCATCCTTAGATGTTTTGATTTCGAGTTCATCAAATACCAGCTCACCTTTCCAAAGATTAATACTTGCATCGGAATAGGTTATTTTGCTTTTCCAGTTTTCTTCGGCAACTTTTGCGAGTTGATGCAGAATCGGTTTGTGGAGTGGAGAATTCGGAATAAAAACCAGAAGCACCATCATCAGGGCAATCAGGATCAAAACAAAAGAGAGCTTTTTCATTTTTTATGATCTTCGGGTGTCTGCTGGAATCTTTTTAGTGTTATGATGTCATCTTCAACTAAAATAAAATAAGGCGGATGCTCTGTCCAGGAGCCGGTATTGATGTATCTTATCCCGCTGAACATTATGTCTTCCGTAAAATGGGTATGCCCGCAAGTGACAGCGCGAAAACCATTTTCCTGTGCACAAATCACCGCGTTTTTCATTACATTTTTTCGGAGCACGTTGTAGAACGGCTTCCATTTCTTGGCGTAATTGGCTACATGCACGGGGCGTGCGCCCAAAAAAATTCTTAAATCGTGCAGCATTTTAAACGCCTTCATGAATGCCTGATTCCTGGGCATGATCTCGTCGAAATCGTGACCGTGGGCAATGAGGAGCATGTTGTTGATATGGTATGTGGGCTTAAACTCGATTCTGCCCATGTCCTCGGATATGAATCCATTGTCATGATTTCCCACAACCCAGGTCACCGTCCGGTCATATGATATTCTTTCGATACGATCCAGTGCGCTTTGAGCTTGAATGTTTAATCTTCTTTTCGGATTTTCGATTACATCCCCGTTCAGGATGAGTTCGTAATCACCGGGGATGGTTTCAATAAATCTTTCAAAATCACGAAATAAAAAATACCTGGATCCGATATGTAAGTCGCTTACGATAATTGCTTTCATTTCAGACGCAAACTGATGGGCCTCAATCAACCTCCCTCTAGATCATAAAATTTTCGCAACCCTAAGAAGAATCAGAACCTAAAGCAAGATATATTTCATAGATGAGATTTCGGGTCGCTAATAATTCCAATCGGATAATATAAAAAAAGCTTGACAATACATCGGATTTTGATGTGGTTGGCGGATTGGTCGGCGCATTGGGAATCGCCGGACCCGTCAGCCGATTTACCTCCGGTCTTCGCAAGTCCTATCAACGAATGATTATGGACCATGCCGACAAGTTGTCGGAACAGCTGGGTTGGAAGCAGAACAAATAGTAATATCGAAGACAACTATAAAGGGGTTTATATAAAATGGAGTCGAATGAGAACCTGCCATTGGAAGGCATCAAAGTGCTGGAGCTTGGCCATACCGTCATGGGGCCCACCTGCGGTCTTGTGCTTGCGGATATGGGGGCCGATGTTTATAAAGTTGAACGCACGGGAAAAGGCGATAGCACGCGGTGGCTTAAAGGGTTCGGCGCCGGATTTTTCACCTATTTCAACCGCAACAAAAAAAGCATTTCCATCGATCTGAAATCCGGAAAAGGCAAAGAGATTCTGTTGAAGCTCGTCGAGCACGTTGACGTTCTCATCGAAAATTTCGGTCCCGGCACCATGGATCGGCTGGGGATCGGGTATGATGTATGCAGCCAAAGGAATCCTCGATTGATATTTTGCTCTCTTAAGGGGTTTATGCCGGGACCCTATGAAAAACGCCCTTCTTTGGATGAAGTGGTTCAAATGATGGGTGGCTTGGCCTATATGACCGGTCCCAGCGGCCGACCCTTACGGGCCGGTTCTTCGGTTACCGATATTGTGGGAGGCAGCTACGGCGTCATCGGAATACTCGCTGCCTTGTATCAGCGCCAATTCAGTGGACGCGGCCAGCTGGTCCAGGCCACATTGTACGAATCGGTGGCGTTTTTAGTGGCACAGCACATGGCGGTATCTGCCATATCGGGTCAGGCCCCTCCGCCGATGCCGGAGCGCGGCAGAACCTGGTCGGTATACGATTTGATTACAACGGCCGATGGCGAACAGGTATTCATCGGTGTGACCTCCGACCGACACTGGAAGCGGATGTGTGAAACATTCGGGTTTTCCGACTGGATAGAAGATGAGAAACTGGCGTCGAATCAGGGTCGCGTCGATGCTCGTGAATGGTTTCTTCCTGAATTAGTAAAACGATTGGGCAAACTCAATAAAGACGAGTTAATGGCCCTGGCCGAAAAAGCAGACATTCCGTTCTCCCCGGTGAATCGGCCGGAGGATCTGTTCGAAGATCCGCATTTAAACCAATCCGGAGGTCTGGTAGAAATCAAAACGCCGGGAGGCAAAAGAGCAAAGCTTCCCAAGATACCGTTGCGGCTCAATGGGTCGGCGTTCGATCTTCGAAACGACCCTCCCGGTATCGGGGAAGGGTCGTTGGAGATATATCGTGAGATTGGGTTAACCGATCATGAAATCAGAGACCTGCACAAAGAGGGGATTATCGAAATCATTGATACAGAGCGATCGGCTGTGCATATGGACGAAAGCGCTACTTAGGCGCTGTCACTAAAACCGTAAAATCACCATACGCTTAAAGGGAGATTGGAATATGGACTGGCTATTCAATCCTGAGATATGGCTGGCGCTAATTACCCTGACCGCGCTTGAAATCGTTCTCGGTATCGACAACATCATTTTCATCGCAATCCTTACGGCAAAGCTCCCCGCCCACCAACAACCCAGGGCCAGAACCATCGGTCTGGGCATGGCTATGCTGACGCGCATCGCTCTTCTGTTTTCCCTTGTCTGGATCATGCGATTGACGGAGCCGCTGTTTACCATCTTAACCAATGAGATATCGGGACGCGATATTATTCTCATCGGCGGCGGGGCATTTCTACTGGTTAAAAGCACGCTCGAGATTCATGACAAACTGGAGGGGGAGGAGCATCGAACCCATTCCAAGGCGAAGAGCTCATTTTACAGTGTCATCATCCAAGTCATGTTGCTGGATATCGTTTTCTCATTCGATTCCGTTATTACCGCCATCGGTCTCGCAAAGCAAATCGCCGTTATGGTTGCTGCAATCGTCATTGCCGTTATATTCATGATGGCCTTTTCAGGGGCGGTGACCCGCTTTATTGAAAGCCGCCCGACGTTAAAAATTCTGGCATTGAGTTTTCTGCTTTTAATCGGAGTGGCCCTGATCGGCGAAGGATTGGACCTGCACATCCCCAAAGGATATATCTATTTTGCAATGGCGTTTTCCGTTTTTGTGGAACTGCTGAACCTGAAAGTGCATAAACCCAAGACCGCACCGGTCCGCTTGCGGAAGCAATACCCTGCTGAAAGCGATAGATAGGCATGGTACGCGCGCTCATTCGTTTCAAGAATCCGATTATTAATCGACCGATGTTATGGTATGATGACATTCTAGGATACGGAAGATCCCCGAGCAAAAAAGATTTTTAGGAGAGGTAGTGATCCAAAAACCGCGGCAACCTTATTTAACGAAATGAAGCGGGTCTCAAATGAAGATCGTTGATAAACCCACATATACAAAGCATATCACCGGCGAACTCAAACGATTCGATGATCGCAATACGGGTTTCAGCCGAGGGGCGGTTGAGGGCGACAAGTATACCCTCATGCATGACAACAGCGTTGTAAACATCGAAAAACAGACTGCCGGAAAGACCATACTGGATCATGCCACATGGGTGGCCGGCAGGACCGTTGATTACGTGGTCCGGAGAAATCTACTCGGGCGGGAAATCTCCCCAATCTACAACAAAAAATACAGATTGGCGCATCCGGATCCTTTGAAAATGACCGAAATCATCAAGGAAACGGCGCGCTGGATCGGTGCCGATATGGTGGGTGTGGCACAACTCAATCCACTCTGGATCTATACACATTGGGGAAACCAAAATGTTGCGTATTCGGGTGCCGCCAAGGTCGGGGATCCCATAGAGATTTCATCGAAATACAAGATGGTCATCGTAATGGCCCATGAAATGGGATATTCCGCCATCCAGCGGTCGCCCGGTGTTGAGGAGGAAACGGATATCGGTTACGCTAAAGCATCCTGGTCTGCCGGTTCTCTGGCAACGTTTATTGCGGAGTTGGGCTTCAGGGCTATTCCTGCGGTGAATGAGTTAGGGATCAGCATTCCACTGGCCGTGGATGCCGGGCTGGGGGAGATGGGGCGCAGCGGGCAGCTCATTACCAGAGACTATGGTCCGAGGGTACGGACCTGCAAGGTCTTCACGGATCTTCCGCTCATTCCGGATCCACCAATCGATATCGGTGTGCAGAAGTTTTGTGAGAAATGCGCCCTTTGCGCAAAGTACTGCCCGGGCCGCGCCCTTATGATCGGCGAAAGGACCGATACGGCCTGGGATGCGTCAAATTCTTCGGGTATGTTGAAATGGCCGATCAAGGCGATGAATTGTTTCGATTTCTGGGTGAAGAACGGAACTCACTGTTCCATCTGCCTCCGGGTTTGTCCCTGGAACAAACGGAATAACGTGCTGCACAAAACGGTCAGGGCCTTTGCAGAGAGAAATATCCTAACGAACCTCATCATCCAGGCGGACCAACTGTTGGGGTACGGCAAACAGGTTGTAGAAGACGACAACAAACAGGACCCCTCAGTCACTGCCATTGATCCCAAATGAGCCAACCGGGCTCAAACCATTTGATTCATTCGGCAATGCCGCTCTGATCGGGACAACCAAAATGTAAGAGATTATAGAATAAAAATCTTTTCAAATCGTCTCTTCAAATTGACAAAAAAAGAGGAAATATGCCCTGGTCTGTCTATTCTATTCTGTCGTCATTTTCTTTTGTGGGATTATATCTTTGCATCAAATGGTTGACCACTAGAGGATTCGCTCCCAAACAGATACTCCTGTTTATGGTTGGTTTTGCCTTAATCGGATTCTTTGGGGCAACGGTTCCTTCTCTCCACAGCGTTGTCAACTCAGACAAATTATTCAGCTTTCTGGGAGCTGCGACATTTGCAGGTATTTTTACCTCAATCGGCCATTGGGCGGATTTTGAGGCGATTGGGCGAGCGCCAAATCCCGGCTATGCAACTTCAATAAGAAATTCCAGTGTTTTGCCGGTGACCATTCTCTCGGTGCTTCTTTTTGACAGTCCGTTTCATTTGATAAAGCTGCTTGGAATCTTTCTGATCCTTGCCGGAATCATCGCCCTTTTAATCGAAAGGAAAGCAGATTCAAAAGAGGGAGAAAACAGGCAACCGGCCAAGAAATTTTGGGTTCCCCAGGCTTTCATTGCTTTGGCGTGTTATACGCTTGCGGTTTTTGGAATGAAAAAGGCCACTCTTCTCGGTTTTGCTCCACCGGAAATCTGTCTGTGCATATACATTGTCAATTTTATTTTTTTCCTCGTCATTTGCAGAAAAGAATTAAAAAGCTACTTTGAGGATAAAATCCGATTGAGGTTCTTTTTGTCCGTTGTGCTTGTCTGCGCATTTTTTGCTTTCACAGTCAATCTTTTGAATATTAAGGGAATTTCCCTTGCACCGAATCCGGGATACCATGAAGCCATAAGAAACACGAATGTTCTATTCATTACCTTGCTCGCCATTCCATTGTTTTCCGCCAGTATCAACAAACAGAAAATGATAGGAATCGTCAGTACCGTTGCGGGCATAGTTGTTTTGGTGATTTAGATCATGGTGGCATGCTGAACGCTTAGAGCGGGATTGGAATCCGGTTAACACGAACTCATAGTTCCTGACCGTGTTTGCCTTTGAATTTGCTTTCGGGTAGAGCTAATCACGAATTGTATGTAAAGCCGTCGATAAGGCTCCTGTTTACATATTGACTCATGTTTCGCACCCCTTAATCCAAAGGATAGAAAAATGAAAAAAAATCCCATCTCTTTAATGGAAAACAGCCCCCACGAACCGGTTCTATACAAAGCGGATGTAATGATTCCCATGTCCGACGGCGTCAAGCTTGCCACCGATATCTATCGGCCGACTGCAAACGGTGTTGTATTAGAAGAAAAACTTCCCATCGTGTTGCAGAGGACCCCATACAACAAACGAAGCGAACAATATGTGGAGCAGCTCAAATACCTCGTTCGGTGGGGATATGTTGCCGTCATACAGGACTGTCGCGGGCGGTATCAATCAGAAGGATCGTTTGTCAAATATACAAATGAACCCAAAGACGGATATGACACTATCGAATGGCTGGCCAACCTGCCCTACACCAATGGGAACATCGGCACCATGGGGCTTTCGTACGGGGCGCACGTCCAGGCATGTGCTGCAAAGTTAAATCCTCCCCATTTAAAGACAAGCGTCTTGAACATGGGGGGGACTTCCAATGGTTGGGATCATTCGATTCGAAACCACGGCGCTTTTGCATTAAAACAGTTAACCTGGGCATTTCGGCAAGTTGCAGATGAGACGGATAATCCGGTTGTTCGAGACATGCTGGATATTGAGAATGTAATCCACTGGTTTCAAGCCTTACCGTTGAAGAAAGGTCTTAATCCTCTGTCAATGGTTCCGAATTTTGAGGCGTACATATTCGAGATGATGACCCACAGCGACTACGACGATTACTGGAAAGATATAGGCACCAATTGGATGGAGTATTATGACCAAACATCGGATATCCCTATGATTCACATATCGGGGTGGTACGATGGATATTGCGCTACGGCCATCCAGAACTATTTAGGCCTTTCAAGAAGTAAAAAGTCACCGATCCGATTGTTCATGGGACCCTGGCTTCACGGAGAGAATGGCCGCACCTGTGCCGGTAATGTCGAGTTCGGGCCTAATGCCGCAATTGACGACTTCTATACCGAATGGCATTTACACTGGTTTGATTGCTTTTTAAAGGGCAAGAAAAACGGTATTGAAAAAGAACCTGCCATAAAACTTTTTATCATGGGTACCGGAGATGGTCACAAAGATCAAAACGGCAGGTTGTTTCATGGTGGATATTGGAGAACCGAAGCAACTTGGCCACTGCCGGATGCCCGATTTACTAACTATTATTTTCATGTGGACGGTTTATTAAGCACGGAACTGCCGGGGGCCGATGATGCTTCTACCACTTACACATACGATCCCAGCCATCCGGTGCCAACCATCGGGGGGGCAATGGCTGCATCCCTGCCTGTGTTTGTTGGCGGGGCCTTTGACCAACGGGAAAGGGAGTTTAAGGGAGTACCGGAGCAAGGATTCTTCGGGTCAAGGCCCCCTTATCTTCCACTTAAAGCTCGCCATGATGTGGTCGTATATCAGACCGAACCGCTCCCGGAGGATATTGAAGTTACAGGGCCTATTGTGGTGAGGCTTTTTGCATCGTCTACTGCGGTGGACACAGACTTTACTGCCAAATTAATCGATGTCTATCCACCAAGTAAAGATTTTCCGTCCGGATTTGAAATGAACCTGACCGACGGCATCCTGCGAGCACGGTATCGAAATTCCTGGGAGCGGCAGGAGCTTATGAACCCTGGAGAGATTTACGAATTTACCATCGAGCCGTTTGGAACCGCCAACGTTTTTAAAAAGGGTCACCGAATTCGGATTGATATTTCCAGCAGCAACTTCCCAAGATTTGATGTCAATCCGAATACAGGAGAACCACTGGGTATGTCCCGACGCATGCTAAAAGCCGATAATACGATTTTCCATGACATGGCCCACCCCTCTCATGTGATTTTGCCTATCATATTGCCACACGTGAATAGAAAATAAAAATCACCATTATCGTGGCTTTTCTCGTTCGACCTCATAATGGGGATAGCGTTTCTATAGAGGATAAGAGAGCGCTTTCGGCAGGACTACAGGCGATTTCCGAACTCTTTATGCTTCTTTGCACATGCTCATAATTTGAGATTTAGCTCGGACGCGATTTGTTGAAGTTTTTTTAATACAGGCGGAAGCACAGCGATTCCTTTTTTTTCATTTTCTTTTTTATTCAGAATTTCCGGCTCACCAGGGATGAAAACCGTTTCAACACCAGGTTCAGGTGGCGAGGATTTGACATCATGAACCAGGGCGTCAAAATCTTTGTTGAATGCATCGATTTGGCGGAAGCCTTTAATCTTCAGGGCGCCGAAAAAATGCCCGATGTTTGCCTCGGCATCCGATTTCTTGGACGCTGATAGCATGCTTCCGAAATTGGCGCCGGATAAAGCCCCGGATAAAATATCTACCATCAATCCCAGACCGTATCCTTTATAACCGCTGGTCTTTTTATCTCCACCCAGAGGATATTGTAAAACCGACATCGGGACGACACCTTCGGAATCTAGAAACGGTTTCGTTGTCGGGTATACCCATCCATCAGGGATCTTTTCTCCCTTCCGAACCGTCACATCAATCTTACCGCTGGAGACTGCACTGGTTGACATATCCAAAACAAATGGAGTTCCGTTTTTCCTTGGAATCGCAACGCTGATGGGGTTTGTTCCCAGGATACCCGATGTTCCGCCGGTCGGCACGACCCGGGGGGATGCATTGGTCATGGCAATCCCGATCTTGTCATGTTCAAGAGCCATACATGAATAATATCCTGCAATCCCGAAATGATTGCTCCGGTTCACGGTAATAAATGCAGAACCGAATTCTTCTGCCCTTTCGATGCACGCTTTCATGGCATACCAAGCGACCACCATGCCGATTCCGTTTCCCCCGTTGCAATGGCCTGTGCCAGGTGCCGGCCATTTGATTTCGATTTCCGGTCTTGTTTCGATGAGCCCTTTCTTGATCCGTAAATAGCAGGGAAAAAGACGTGCCAGACCATGGCTGTCGATCCCTCTTCGATCCGACTCAAGCAAAACATCCGCTGCCAATCGGGCATCTTCGGAAGGAACACCGATTCGTTCAAATACTTTCTCGGTAAACTCACGCAGGATTTCGGCATCAAATAAAACAGGTTCCGTCATTGTTGTTTTCATGGGTCTATCTCTCTTTCCAACTTGGGAGCCGGCTTTTCCAGAAAGGCCTTTTTATGCCGATAGATGTTAACCGCTTAAAAGAGCTGCTGTGCCCGAGGTCATTCGTTGAATTCTCCTGAAATCGAGAGGCATGTCTTCCCGAAGTTTCTCCATAAACATCCAACGGGTGTCAGAAGGAAAAGCACCGCATAATGCATTAAACCGCATCACCCCATAATGATCTGGAAGGCATAGCCGACCAACAAGGAACCGATTATTCCCGACCCCAGGTAGACGGCAAATGTCTGCCGCCGTACCAACGCAAACACAGCGGTCATAGCCGGAATCGTTGTGACCGGACCGGCCACTAAGAAGGCGAGTGCCGCTCCATGGCCCATTCCGCTTTTCAAAAGCCCTTCCACGATCGGAATGGCAGCCACACCCGAGGTGTAAAGCGGAATGCCTACTGCTGTTGCCAACGGAATCGAAAAGAACTGTTCTTTCCCGAGAAGTGAAGAAATCCAGCTCGGGTCCAAATAATGTACAATCACCGCTTCCAGGATAAATGCAATTAGCAGCCACTTGCCTAAAAACAGCGAAACATTCAACGCCTCAAGGGAGAATTTACGCCAAACGGGAAGAGATTCATCCGGAGATTCGTTTTGAGCATCGTCTGATTCGCAACATCCCCCGGCAGCCAGGGAAAGCCCGTGGAGTTGGTTGTTCAATTTGCCTCGTGAAGACATAAAGTAGATAATGTAACCCGCCCCGGCAGCAATGAATATTGCTGCCAAAAGCCGAGCCACCGCATAATGCATCCCCAAAACGCCACCGGTGAGCAAAAACATGGAAGGGCTCATGAGCGGCGAGCTGATCCAAAATGCCATCACCGGCCCCAGCGGAACACCGCTGGCCAAAAGCGCCGCAATCAATGGGATGACGCCACAGGAGCAAATCGGAATGGTTGAACCTACGATAGCAGCACCAGCAATGGCGATCATTTGCCTTCGATTGAAAATCGCCTTTATGCGTTCGGAAAATCCGGACACGGTGACCCATGCCGAAATTCCCACACTGATGAGGAAAAAGGGCAGAATCGACCATACGGCTTTACCAACAAAGGACAGGTTGGACAACACCTCGTTCCAGAAGACCTTTGCTTGAAGACCCGGAAACAGGCCGGTGCCGAAAAAGAGAAATAACAGAACACCGAATCCGGATAGGCTCCACACCCAGAAAGAGGAAGCCTTCGATGCCGATGCGTGTTGAGCGGTGGCATTCTCTGGTGTGTCTCCACAACATGGGCTTGGGGCCGATGGAAGTATGGGAAACGGTTGAAGATCGCTCTGCGGCTCACAACAGCTTGACGGTCTCTCGGTTCCGAGTTTTTTTTCTTTTGTTTCTACGGTTTCTTCCTCGGGCGTCATACGCTTTCCTTCCTTGCTTAAGTTTGCTCGCTACCCACACAGCATTCAGACTGTAAATAATCGATTAATTCCGTAAGGGATTCATACTGGGCGACGCAATATAGCGTTCGGCTTTCTCGTATTTGCTTAAGCAGCCCTACTGAAACGAGGCGTGAAATATGGTGCGACAATGTAGAGCCGGGAATTCCCAGTGCTTTTTGAATTTGACCCACCGGCGCCCCGTCGTGGCCCACTTTAACTAAATATCGAAAAATGGACAGCCGAGTCGTATTGCCCAACTCCCCTAATCGTTTGGCGGCAGCTTCGTGTTCCATGGATGTATAAATAATCAAAAAGTTAAAAGGTGTCAACTATACTTTTAGAAGTATAGAAATAATATATTGTAGCACTATCAATCTTTTAGGCAATTAATCTCACTGGAAGTGATTTTATATTTTCTCAATTTGGCCATAAATAACTTTATTTCATAGATTTTATAACATTTATTCCTTTTATCGATGTTGACAAATATATTTTATATTCACTATCATTTTAATTTCAATCTTTCTTCAGTGTTCTACCATATGAAACACTTTCATGCGCATTAGTGCCTTAGAAATTTTTTCCGTGTTTCTTAACAAGAAAAAAATTTGGTGAAGGCACTTGCCCCGTTTATGGAGTTAGAGACTATGGAACAAAGAATCCTGGCAAAAGTCGAAGAAAAAAAAGAAAAATCGATTGAACTTCTGGCAGAATTGGTTCGCATTCCGAGCCCCACCGGAGAAGAATCTGCCGCCCAATCCTTTATCGCGGAGTATCTGAATAATCTTGGGCTCCACGTAGAATGCTGGGAACCGGATGTAAAAGCACTTTTCGATAAATACCCTCATGTGGCCCAATATCCGTCCCACTGGCAGCACGATTTGATTCTGCCCTATCACGATCTTCCGACTTACCAGGAGTTGATCGGATCTGGAAAAACTGAAGTCTTAAACTACAAAAACCGGCCGAATGTTGTCGGAACGTGGAAAGGTTCGGGAGACGGAGGGAGATCTCTCATTCTTAACGGACATATCGATACGGTTACCGTTGAACCCTCAAACGAGTGGACCCATGATCCTTATGGAGCGAACATCACAGCAGGCAACATGTTCGGCCGAGGTGTATCGGATATGAAAAGCGGCATTATTGCATCCTTAATCGCGCTGGAGTGTTTAATAGAGCTGGATGTAAAACTGAGAGGAGATGTGATTTTTCAAAGTGTCGTGAATGAGGAGCATGCCGGAAACGGAACCCTTGCCTGTGTGGCCCGAGGCATTATCGCAGATGCCGCCATCATCACCGAACCGACAAAGCATCATATCCGGCTGGGAAGTGCAGGAAGTGTCTGCTGGGGCGTAGAAATAACGGGCCGGTCAAAACCCACCGGAGCAAGGTGGGTCGGACGGGAACAAAACGGGATCAGTGCCATCGAAAAAATCCCCAGCATCATCGACAGCCTGCTGGCAATGGAGCAGAAGATCAACAGAAATTGTCGCCACCCGCATCTACCGGAACAAAACCCGTTTTCTCTGGTCATGGGAAGGGTTAGCGGCGGTCACTACGACGGAGTAACCGCTTCCGAATGCATTCTGAACGGCACGGCTTATTTCGGGTCCGAGGTCGGATCGGTGACGGACGTTATGAGGATGATCCGAGAGGCGATATCGGATGGCAGCAGGAAAGACCCCTGGCTTTCAAAAATGCCGCCCAACGTATTTTTCTTGCATCATGACGATCCGTCGGATATTGATGAAGATGAACCCATCATTCAAACACTCTCGGTCGCGGCTGAGAAAGTTCTCGGCAAAAAACCGCCCCGCTATCGCGGTACGGCCGCCTGCGATATGCGGCATCTGATCAATCAGGGCAATATTCCGACCACTGTTTTCGGCCCGGGCTGGGGCGACCAGATACACAAACCGGATGAATTCATGCCCATTGATTCGATGTTGCCGGCGGTTAAGACGCTGGCATTAACAATTTTCAAATGGTGCAGATAAAGAAAGGAGGTGATCGGTCTAAAGAATATTTTAGTTTAAATAATAACACTTACCATAAAAAGGAGGGACATTATGAAAAAGTATTTTATACCGTTTATGGTCGTATCCCTGGTGATAGCCTTTGCCGCAA
>CAYSUA010000048.1:0-17288 GCA_964433795.1 uncultured Desulfobacteraceae bacterium
GCAGACGCTGGAGCATACCCCCTGTTTGGTCCACGCCGGTCCGTTCGCCAACATTGCGGTGGGCCAGTCTTCCATTATTGCCGACCGTGTGGGACTGAAACTGTTCGATTACCATGTCACCGAAAGCGGTTTTGCGGCAGACATCGGATTTGAAAAATTCTGGAACGTTAAATCCCGTTTCAGCGGTCTGAAACCCCATGTGTCGGTTTTGACAACCACCATCCGAGCGCTGAAGATGCACGGCGGCGGCCCAAAGGTCGTTCCCGGTATTGCCATGCCCGATGAATACACCAAAGAAAATCTTGAACTGGTGGAAAACGGCGTTGAAAACATGGTGCATATGATCGGGGTCATCCGCAAGGCCGGCATCAATCCGGTGGTCTGTATCAACCGCTTTTACACGGACACGGACGAAGAGTGTAAGATCGTCCGGAAGGCGGCCGAAGCTGCCGGTGCCCGATGCGCCGAATCCAAGCACTGGGAAAAGGGCGGCGACGGCGCCCTGGAATTTGCCGATGCGGTGATCGATGCCTGCAACGACGAAAACGACTTCAAATTCCTCTATCCGTTGGAGATGAAACTGCGCGATCGCGTGGACATGATCGCCAAGGAAGTCTACGGCGCAGACGGTGCATCCTGGACCCCGGATGCCGAAGCCAAGGCCAAAATGCTTGAGAACGACCCGCAATATGCAGATTTTGCCACCATGATGGTGAAAACGCATCTGAGTCTTTCCCATGACCCGACATTGAAGGGTGTTCCCAAGGGCTGGACGCTTCCCATTCGGGACGTGTTGATCTATTCCGGCGCCAAGTTCCTCTGCCCCTGTGCCGGAACCATCAGCCTCATGCCGGGCACCGGTTCCAATCCCGCGTTCCGCCGTGTGGACGTGGATGTGGAAACCGGCAAGGTATCCGGTTTGTTTTAATCAAAACCCATCAATCGAAAGTTACGATGATGCTGCCCGGGAACAATCCCGGGCGGCATCAAGCCCAAACATGTGGCTTTCACCCCCGATGCGGTTCTGAACCCTACCCCTTCCTTCAGTGACGACCTTCGCCTTGATTTTCATTTTGATGTTCGTTATGTGATAAGTCACAGGTTTTGTTGTAGTGGTAAAAACTTAACGGTTTTTCAGGTAAGTCCATGGTATAGGAATTTCTTTTTTTTGCCACGGACTCACACAGACGGACAAAGACATATCATTAGCAAAAGAAAATATATAAACGTCTGTGTATGTCCGTGTGGGTCTGTGGCTAATTTAATTGAGATGGGAGGAGGATTATAGACAGATGATACAGCTGCCATCAAAAGTAAAAATTCGAGAGGTAGGGCCCAGGGACGGTTTCCAGATCGAGAAAGAATTTATTCCCACGGAAGCCAAGATCGAAATTATCAATGCCCTTTCCGATGCGGGTGTCTCTGATATTGAAGCCACCGCTTTCGTGAGTCCCAAAGCGGTCCCCCAGCTTAGAGATGCTGCAGAGGTAATCACCAAAATCCACCGAAACGGTACTATTTCTGCGCTGGTTCCGAATTTCAAAGGCGCTCAAAACGCCGTTGCAGCCGGCATCGATGAGATGGTGGTGGTCATTTCAGCTTCCGATGCCCACAACCAGGCCAATGTGCGAAGAACAGTCGATGAGTCTATTGCCGATTTGGATGACATCTTTTCGTTGGCCGCCGAGAGGAGCATTCCGGTAATTTGTTCGGCTGCAACCGCCTTCGGGTGCCCCTATCAGGGAGATGTCCCGGAATCGGATGTGATGAAATTGGTGGATGCCTACACATCGAGGGGCGCCGCCGCCGTCATCATTGCCGACACCACAGGCATGGCAACCCCTACTCGAACAGCCGATCTGGTGACGCGAGTCAAGGATCGGTATTCGGATTTGGAAATCATCCTTCATCTTCACAACAACCGGGGTACGGCCATGTCCAATCTTCTGGTTGCCATGATGGCCGGGGCAACCGTCTTTGATACTGCTCTTGGGGGAATGGGCGGGTGTCCGTATGTTCCCCAGGCAGCCGGCAATCTGCCCACAGAAGACGTGGTCTTTATGCTCGAGGATATGGGAGTAGGGACCGGTATCGATCTCGAGTCGTTAATCCGAGCATCACTTCGGCTAGAGAAAATTATCGGTAAGACACTACCGGGCCAAGTCATGAAAAGCGGCCCAAGGGATCCGAAACGTGCAGCAGAACTCTGCGGTATCATCCCCTGACATTGTTGCGCGGATAGTTCATTCAAATTTGATGAATTCGTAAAAAGTCGAATTCATCAAGTATTTAGTGTATTGTGTTTAGTATTTAGAGAAAAATAAACCATGTGATATCAGCTTGTTGGTGTGCTAAACACTAAACACCAAATACTAAACACTCTCGTAAAAAACTCGTTTTTCTAACTTTTTACGAGGCCATCAATTTTCAATAATATCGGAGAATTTTTAGACATGCCATTGACCGGATTAAAAGTTGTAGACTTGACGCGTATTTTGTCAGGACCGTTTTGCACCATGATGCTGGCGGATTTCGGCGCGGACGTGATTAAGGTGGAACCGAAAAGAGGGGATGATCTTCGCCGTATCGGTATCATGGGTGATTGTGAAAATCCTTACTTTGTGAACATGAATCGTAACAAACGCAGCATTGCCATTGATCTCAGGGCCGATCAGGGAAAAGAGATCGTCCGGCGGCTGGTCAAGACCGCCGATGTGTTGATCGAGAACTACAGACCCGGCGTTATGGAAAAGATGGGATTGGGATATGAAGATTTGAAGAAAATCAATCCCGGCCTTATTTATGCTGCGATTTCAGGCTTTGGTAAAACAGGCCCCTATAAGGAACGTCCGGCGTTTGACTTCATAGCCCAGGCCATGTCCGGACTCATGAGTATCAGCGGCTCTGAAGACATGGAGCCCATTCGTGCCGGGATTCCACTCACCGATACCATTGCCGGACTTTATGCTGCTTTCGGTATTTTGGCAGCCTTGAGACGGAGGGAACAGACCGGGCAGGGTGAAGAGGTGCAGGCGGCCATGGTCGACGGGACGATCAGCATGCTGGGGTTTGCATCCTCGGCTTATTTCGCCACCGGCAAGCTGCCCCCCCGGACCGGAAACGATCATATGGTGGTGTCCCCGTACGGGGTATTTCAAACCGCAGACAGACCTATTGCCGTTGCACCGAGTACGGAGAAAACCTGGCTGTCGTTGTGCAAAGTGCTGGATCTTGAACATCTGATTACCAATCCGGAATTTGATACCAATGAAAAGCGAAGAGAAAACCGCGGGGAAATGAACCGGATGGTGAATGAAAGAACACGGACCCTGCCCCGTGATGAATGGATAAAACGATTCAACGAAGCAGGCGTTCCGTGTGGGCCCATCAATAATCTTGAAGAAGTCTTTTCCGATCCCCAGGTGCTTCACCAGGAAATGGTGCTGGAATCTCCCCAGCCCTCAGGCCCTGTGAAAATGCCCGGGTTTCCGGTAAAGCTGGCCGAGGCCCCTGCACGATTGCGTCGTCCATCTCCCCAACTCGGGGAACAAACCCGGGAGATATTGAAGGAGGCCGGATACGATCCTCACGAAATTGAGCAATTCATTCAGACCGATATGGTGACTTGAAAATATAGGTGCCACCAGATATATTAAAAGAGGTTGGGGAGTCACTATTTTTTAAATGGCATAAAGGAGGATAATATGAAAAAGAGCAGGTTGATAACATGGATCGGAGTTTTGGCTATACTGTTGATGAGCGGCAATGCAATTGCAGCCAAGATCAACATTGACGTCAACTGTACCATGAAACCGGGAGGCGCATCGGAAGCGGCCATAAATAAATTCAAGGAAATTGTTGAAAAAGAGTCCAACGGTCGCATGAATGTCAAAATTTTCATGAGCGGCCAGTTGGGAAAAGAGAAGGCCGTTTATGAACTAATGAAGCTCGGCCAGACGCAGATGGCACTGAGCGGCGGCATTTTCAGGAATATGTATGCCAAACAGTACAACCCGACAGCGATTCCCTTCTATCTGCCTGACTGGAATTGCGTCAAAGGATATCTGGAAGGGCCTATGGGCAAGAAAATCGCCGCACTGGCAGCAGAAAAGGGAGGCCTCATCGATCTAGGCGTTCAAAAGCGAGCCGCAAGGCAGATGACCTCAAACCGCAAGATTAACGGGCCGGACGATATCAATGGCCTCAAGATGCGGCTGCCTGCCCTTCCCCTGTGGGTCGATGTCTGGAAGACTGTCGGCGCTCTTCCGACGGTTATCCCTGCACCCGAAATTTACCTGGCTATGAAGACGGGTCAGGTTGAATCCCACGAGAACACCTTGGTCTCACCCTATTCGCGCAAGCTCTGGGAGGTCCAGAAATACATTATCATGACCGATCATGTGTTCTTCCCCTGGGGATGGGTGGCGAGCAAAGTCTGGTTCGACAAGCTTTCCGCAGAGGATCAGAAGCTTATCCGAAGTGCTGTTGACGAAGCAAGGGCATACGGTTCCAAGCTGGAAGACGAAAAGGATGAGTTTTATAAGGTAGAGTTGAAAAAGAGAGGCATGGATTTCATCGTTCCCGATAAAGCTGCTATTCGGGCAAAGGCCATGCCTGCCATCAAAAGAGCCGAAAAAAATCTTGCCCCCGAAGCGGCTGCAGAGATCAACAGGCTATGCAAATAATGCACTGATTTTGAAAACGTGCGGAAGTCATCCTGTGCCGGTCATCCATCCAAACCGAATAGATGGGTGGCCGGCTCGCATAAAAAAACCGGCAGTATCTGAATTTGCCCTACATATAATGAATACTGAACCGCAGAACAAGGAACCGCAGAATTTTGAAGGCATACTTCGACATTCGATATTCCTTGTTCGATATTCTGCGGTTTTTTAATTGCTTCAACGTATTCAAACAGCCAAATTCGAAACATTATGATTGATAAGAGAAAGGCGACGTTGTCCGCTTTAGTGCGTTTTTATGATATCGGTTCACTGATTGCTTTTTTGGCCATGATGGGCTGCATTATGATCGAGGTGTTCAGCCGGAACATCATTCATCTGCCCACCACCTGGGCCGAAGAGGCGTCCCGCTTTTTTTGCGTCTGGACTGTTTTTCTGGGTTCAGCCAGTGCCTGGTATCGCGGCTCCCATATCGTCATTCATGTCCTGATTAGCAGACTTACGGGTCGGGCAAAATTATTTCTTCAGATCTTTGTTGAGATCCTAACGGCAATTTTCTTGGTTTCCGTCTGGTTCGGCGCGCTTTTCATTATGAAAATCAACTATCCGATAAAAACAACCGCCCTCGAGATCAGTATTACATACTTTTACTTGGGGCTTTTTCTGGGTGTTACCGGTATTATCGTATTTCATTTTAATGCAATGGGCGAAACGTACCGGCAGCTGAAGGGGTCAACCGCTTCATCCGGGGAGAAAGGGTAATTTCATGGGCATGCTTGTGTTTTTTATCGGACTGCTGCTGGTCTTTTTTATTATCGGCGTGCCGGTAAGCATTTCCATCGGATTGACCTGTATGGCGGTGTTGTGGGCTGAAAACGATCTTTTGAGCATTCCGTTGACGCTGTTTCCGCTGAAAATGATGCACGGTATAAACAACTTTCCGATCCTCGCCATACCCTTTTTTATACTGGCTGCCAATGTCATGAATAAAGGGAGCGTCACAACAAGGATTTTCAATTTCGCCAATGCCCTGGTGGGCCATTTGCGAGGCGGACTGGGCCATGTAAATGTATTGGCAAGCATGATATTTGCCGGTATGTCCGGAACCGCCGTTGCAGATGCGGCCGGTCTGGGAGCGCTGGAGATCAAGGCCATGAGGGATCAGGGCTATTCCATGTCATACAGTATCGGTATTACCGGAGCCTCATCGGTTATCGGACCGATTATTCCCCCGAGTGTTGCCATGGTCATCTACGGCTGGTTAGGAGATGTCAGTGTGGGCGCATTGTTTGTCGGCGGGCTGATACCCGGCATCCTCTTGGGGGGAAGCCTGATGATCATGACATTGATTCTCTCTTTTCGAACCCCCATGCCGATTCAGCCGAGGCCGCCGTTTAAGGAGGTATTCCGTTTGTCCAGGCATGCAGTCCTTTCTCTCTTGACACCGATCATTATTGTGGGCGGGATCTGGACCGGTTTTTTTACACCCACGGAGGCGGGAGTGGTGGCCAGCACATACGCCATTATTTTAGTCCTGTTCATCTATAGGGACATCACGTGGAAAGGACTCCTGAAAGTCTTTCACAATACCATCGAGTTTACCGCCATTGTTTTGTTTATCATATCGATTGCCGTACTGTACGGGTGGCTGCTGGTACGGCTTCAGATTCCCCTGACCCTTTCCGAACTCGTTGTCCAGGTTTCCACCAATACCACTGTGATGTTGATCATCATTACGTTTTTCTTTCTCATTGTAGGATGCTTCATGTCGGTTATCGAATCGGTTCTCATCTTCACACCGGTGATGGTTCCCATGATTAAATTGCTCGGAATCGATCCGCTCTTTTTCGGGGTGTTGATGGTGATCTCACTTTCAGTGGGTGTGATCACCCCCCCCTTCGGCAATGTCCTCTATGTCCTTGTCGGGATTACAAACCAACCCTTTGAATCGGTTGTTAAATCGATACTTCCCTTCCTCATACCCATTATATGTGTCATTTTATTTCTGGTGGTATTTCCTAACTTCGTGACTTATCTGCCGAGGCTGATCTTATAGAAATAAGATCGATTCCGCTCTAAATAGAATGCTCAGGCCGTTGGTCGCCGAATACCGAGTTTTTTCATTCGCGACTGCAACGTGGTTCGTTTGAGGCCGAGGCGTTCTGCTGCGCCGTCTTTTCCACGGACTTTCCAACCGCACTCCTCCAGCACTCTTACGATGTGCGCGCGTTGAGCGTCTTCGAGGTTTTCGCTCTGTTGCTCGCTGGCCCGCCCTGAAACACGCGTAGTTCTGTGGCGCCCTAGGAAGGCATCTTCCAGTTCGAGCCTCGTGTCCGGGGAGAGTATCATGGCGCGCTCGACGATATTCCGAAGCTCCCGGACATTACCCGGCCAATCATATGCGATCAGGGCATCCATCACCCGTGCGGGGACTGTTTCGATCGTCTTCCCAAGCCGGGTTTGCAGGTTTGTGATGAAGAGCCAGACGAGTAGAGGAATGTCACCGCGACGTTCGCGAAGCGAGGGAACACGAATCGGAAAGACGCCCAATCGGTAGTACAGATCAGCCCGGAACGCACCCTGCTCGATCAGCGAGTCGAGGTCCCGGTTGGTCGCCGCGATAACCCGCGTGTCCACGGTCCTCGTGATCGATGATCCCAGCCGCTCAAACTCGTGATCCTGCAGAATCCTGAGCAGCTTGGCCTGGAGCTCGATGGGGAGATCGCCGATCTCGTCGAGGAAGATCGTGCCACCGTCTGCCAGTTCGAAGCGGCCTTTTTTTTGATCTACCGCGCCGGTGAAGGCACCCTTTTCATGTCCGAACAACTCGCTCTCGATCAGCGTGGCAGGAAGCGCTGCACAGTTCACGGTGACCAGTGGACTGTCTTTGCGCCCGCTCTGCTGGTGAATCCTGCGGGCGATGAGACCCTTTCCGGTTCCGGTTTCGCCCAGCACGAGTACGGTGGAGTTCGTAGGTCCCACCTGTTCCGCTTGATGGAGGATGATACGGAATGCATGGCTCTTGCCGATGAGTTCGTCGTCTTCGAAGGAGGTTCTGAGCTCCTCCCTTAACGTTATATTCTCGGTTTCAAGGCGATCCTTGAGTTTTCGGATCTCATCGTAGGCTTGCTTAAGCTCGAGGTCCGCCCGCCGGCGGTACAGAGCGTTGTAAAGAACCTCACCGACAGTACCGAGGCGCTCGACAATGCCTTCCGGCCAGACCTTTGGATTCGGAGAGCCAATCGCCATCCCCTCCACGTGAGATCCCAGGTCACGGTGCGCCCAGAAGACCGCTGCCACAACACCCATCCGCCGAGTGTGCTCCCGATACTGCGGAAAATCATCGAGGTCCTCGAGTCGACTGTAAACGAACGAACCCTCGCGGCAAAACTGAGCAACCATCTCCGGCCCGGGAGAGGGGTTGGTTGCCAAGCTCTTGTCCCTCGGAGGTAATCGGCCCCACACGCGAAGCGCGGGCGTGAGGTTACCCGACTTTGTGATCCCTCCCAGCGAGACGCTATCAACCCCAAAATGTTCTCCCATCCGCGACAGGCAATCATCCACCGCCGCGTCGATTTCCTCGCCCCGGGCACCGACGAGCCGCGCCGTGATCTCCTGTACCAAGCGGTAGAAGCGTGAAGATTCGCTGGCTTCTGTGGGCTTCTCTTTCATGTTTGAGAGTGTGGACGATGCTGGCCGAAATGTCAACTGGAATGGCCGAAATAATGGCCATCATCGTCCAGGAAAGTCGAATTTTCCAACGGAATCGTCAGCGATCATCGAAAAAACTTATGCGATAACAATATGATAGCCGAAATATGCATGCATGTATCTCCGGCGGCACGTATTTTGCCATACTGTTCGTATTATGGAAATTCGCATCGACATCACATCCGAAGGGTCCAAGACCGTTGTTTTTATCGCCGGCCGTCTCTCCGGGGTCTCAGTCGCACAACTCAGGAAAGCATGTGATCCGATCGAAGGCGCCTTTGTGTTAGACCTCTCGGATCTTCTATTTGCAGATGATCAAGGGATCGACGTCATTCGGGCGACAGTTGAGATGGGAGCAGAGGTTCGCGGGGCTTCACCATTTGTTCAGCTACTCCTCGACGACACGCCCGGATAGGAGCCGGATGGTGAGGAAGGCCGTTATGTCTAAAAAAATGGGAGGAACAAGCATGAAACAAGAAAGTGGGGGCAACCGATCCCGAATGATTCGACGCACTTTTTTAAAGAGTGCGATCATAATCGCTTTGTCACTATGCCTTAGTGTCACTTCAACCATTCCGGGTCTTTTTACAGGAGCCGGCATGGCAGCTCAGCAGGACAAACGCCCCAACTTCCTGTTGATCGTAGCCGATGACATGGGCTACTCGGACCTGGGGAGCTACGGGGGCGAGATCAACACGCCGGTACTGGACGGTCTGGCCAAGGAAGGTATGCGCTACACTGACTTTTACGTGAGCCCTACTTGCTCGGTCACCCGATCCATGCTGCTCAGCGGGACGGACAATCATGTTGCCGGCCTGGGTAACATGGGCGAGTTGATTGCTCCGAACCAAGTGGGGAAACCCGGTTACGAGGGCGTACTCAACAAGCGTGTGGCCTCGGTCGCCGAGCTGTTGCAAGACAACGGCTATCACACCTACATGGCCGGGAAATGGCATCTGGGCCTCAAACCGGACCAGATTCCGCACGCGCGCGGTTTCGAGCGTGATTTCTCGACGCTTGTTGGGGGAGGGGACCACTTTGACGACGGATGGAACGTTGAATGGCAGATCCCCAAGATGCCGTATACCGAAGACGGGCGCCCCGTTGAGAAACTGCCCAAGGATACTCCACGAAGACTTACACCGATAAGACCATCCAGTTCATTGATGAGGGTCGAAAGGATGGCAAGCCCTTCTTTGCCTACATGGCATTTACGGCCCCTCACGGTCCGCTGCATCTTCCGGACGACTGGTTGCGCCGCTATAAGAACCGCTACGACGAAGGCTGGGATGGGATCCGCCAGCAGCGCCTGGCGCGCATGCAGGAACTGGGCATCGTTGACAAAGGCGCCAATGCCGCCGACCGCCTTTATTTTTTGCCGAGGTCCACGGCACTCACGCCCGCAGTGCGCGTGATGCAGGGGCGAAAGATGGAGTTGTACGCCGGGATGGTTGAATACATGGACGACCAGATCGGGCGGGTATTCGATTATCTTAAAGAGATCGGCGAATACGATAACACCGTCGTTATCTTCATCTCAGACAACGGGGCTGAAGGAAACGACTTAAGGGCGATGGTAGCTGGGCAAGTGGGCTCTATGGGGTTTCTCCATGCCATGAATAACTTTGCCGAAGATGGGCACAACTCCCTTGGCCGCAAGGGCACATATGCAGAGTACGGGCCGGCCTGGGCGCAGGTCTCCATGGTGCCCTTTCGGATTTACAAAGGGTGGGTTTCAGAAGGTGGTACTCGCTCCCCGTTGATCGTCAGCGGCCCCGGCGTACAGGGTGCCGGCAAAATAAATAAAGAGGCCGTGCTCCATGTCATGGACATTGTCCCGACCGTGTTGGATTTGGCCGGCATCGAGCATCCCTCTACCTACAAGGGGCGCGAAATCGCCCCTGTGCAGGGCAAATCCTGGGTGGGAATGCTTAATGGCAGCACCCAATCACCCCGAACCTCAGATGACTGGCTGGGCTGGGAGTTGTTCGGTAACCGGGCAATTCGTCAGGGGGACTGGAAGATCAGCTGGCTTTATCGACCTTTGGGTACTGAAGACTGGCAGCTATTCAACCTTGCTGAGGATCCGGGCGAGCAGTACGACCTGTCCGCCAAGTTCCCCGAGAAAAAGAAGGCGCTTGTCGCATTATGGGATGAGTATGTAGCGATGAACGGGGTGATCATTGGAGAAAGGTCGCCCTTTGAAAGAGCTAGAAAAGGACTTCCCGATGCGGTGCCGGAGTTTGATAGCTATCCGCCTTTCCGTGGTTTGGAAGCGCTTCCCTATAAAAAACTTATCGAATTGATGAGTGGTAAAAAGGAGGATAAATGATGAAATCAAAAAACAGACATACCCGGTTATGGGCCTTTCTTGCGACCTTGGCTATCACCTTGTCGTTCAGCGGGCCGGCCCTTGCCGTGGACGATGGTGCACGCGCCTACTGGAAGGGAAGGGATGGCACAAATGTGGTTTCCTTTCAGTACCTGAACTTGAATATGCAAGCCTCCGACACCCAACAATTCGACCCAAGCCAATTTATCTATCCGAACTCGGACACCGAGGCCAATGTCATGATTGCCAACTATGCCCGCCACTTAACGCTTTTCAATCGAGCGTCGTCGCTTGCCGTTAACATCGCCGGGGGTAGTGCCGATCTTGATGTCAACACCAGTCTCGTACCGTCACAGTTTTTACCTCCGGGTATTGCACCCGGCACCACGTTCAGCCAGTCCACCTCAGGATTCGCTGACCCCAGCGTGCAGCTTGATGTCAATCTTTTCGGCACCTCACAGCTTAAGAGTACCGTCGATCTAGTGAACTACGAGCCGAAGTGGACCCTCGACGCTGCGGTGCTGCTGGCGTTTCCAATCGGTGAGTACGACGATGACAAGTTGGTGAATATGGGTCTAAACCGCTGGTATGGCCGTTTCGCCGTTCCTTTCAAATATCATTTCAGGGTGTTTTCCCCGGGGTACATGACGAGCCTGGAAATAACCCCCTCGGTCTGGCTTTTCGCTGAAAATGACGACTTTATAGGACAGAAACTGGAGAACGATCCTATGTGGCAGCTCGAAGCGCATCTAACTCATGATTTTACACGCAGCTTTTTCGGCTCTCTGGACCTGCTATACCGCGGCGGTTTTCAGTCGGAAATAGATGGTGTTGAGGTGGGGGACGATCTCAACATCGGGAATCTTGGCTTTACCTTGAATTATCAAGCGACGGACAACCTCACCATACGCACTGGATTCAGCTCCAATGTGTTTGGTGACGACGATCTGGATAACAGTATGGTTCGGTTGCAGTTTGTCTTCGGATGGCATCGGGATAACGAAAACATAAAGAAACTTCAGCGTTGACATTGAGGCCCCGTCGTTTGAAGTCTTATTTTGCTCAGGTTAACAGTGGCTGCTCGGATAATTTGAGAGCAATTATATTGGCAGGAGGAGGGGATTCAATCAAGGCGTGGTTGATGCGACAACCTTACGGGATCACATTTCACTTTCTTTTTCGTTTTCTTACCTTCTTGCGGCCATAATTTTCATAATAATCAACTTTGCGTTGATAATACGAATTACACGAATCGAGATCCAATAGCTTTTCATAGAGCCGTAAATTTTCCTTCCATTTTGATCGAGGAATCGGCTTTACAATTGCTTCGAGGCGGGCAATTTCAGGCGCACGTTCTTTACGCCTCTTTTCAGCATCGATTTTAACGGTACGATCATTTGTTATCCAATGTTTAAGAATCCATCCTATAAAATTCTCATCAACCCCCTCTACATAAAGCCAACGATCCTGAACGGTCAAGACACCAAGTTCGGATCCGATGCAAATGGTCTTTAGAATCTCACCGTTATTGGAAGGATTCGACCGTAATGGAATGTATCGGACAAAATTCGTATGGTAGTTTACATATACCGTATCCTCTTCTTTCGGTGTATATGCTTGCTGAGCGTACAGTGTCTCCTCTGCTATACTATCTAAAGGTTTTGCATCCTTTTCTTTCTTTTTTTCTTTCTTTACTGTCTTCTTTTTTCTGTCCTGCTCAACTTTCCATCGAACCAAATCCAGCGTCCATTTTTGCGAGTCTTTTTCTCCCACGTAAACCACTTTGTCATCTTGGAAAAATATGGGGGCGCATATCCCCTTGGAAGTATCCTTCATAAAATAAGTGCAATAGAAAAATATCGTTTGGCCCTCAGAAGACGATGTAAAGTCCGGGCGGCTTAGAATTTTTAAAACCTCTTCTTTGTTCATTCCGACCGTGACTTTTGAAACAGGCTCCTTTTTCTCAACCGCGACTTTTGAAATAGTTCCCTTTTCCTCAACCGTTTCTAATGTCGATACACATCCGGAAAGAATAAGGAAATGGGCTATCAACAGTATGATATTGTTTTTTACCATTGATACTGCCTTTCTGTCAGGTAACAAAAACCCTTGATCGTAAACAAAATGGAGAAGAATTATAATTGGACGCTTTTGAACTTGACCGTCCTTGACTTTCGCTCAATTAGCGTAAAGGAAACATAAAATCAAGGATAAGGATAAAGGATAGATACTATGATAGATTTTATTTAAAACAGTGTATCATGATTTTTGTAGCGATTTTTGCGGCAGTATATTCGGAAACCTGAAACCCTTCGATTTTGGTCAACTCCGTGATATCCGCAGCAACCACATTCTTAAGGCTTCCCACCGTTTTGATCAAGCCCACCAATTGTCTGTACGAAATTCCACCGGGCTCCGGTGTGCCGGTCCCGGGAATCACCGAAGGATCGAGGCCGTCCAAGTCGATGGTAATATAGACATTATCAGGGAGTGCAGCGGTTGCTTCTTCCATCCAGGTTGAATCCATGGGATCGATTTGATGGGCATAAAAGGTCGTGAAGTTGTCACCGGTTTTAAGGAAATCCAGTTCCTGGTTTGAAAAAGCACGAACAGCCACCTGAACAATGGAGATGCCCCTGATCTCTGAAGCCCTGCGCATAATGCAGGCATGATTGAACCGGCTTCCATTCCATTCTTCCCGAAGGTCAAGATGCGCATCGATCTGTAAAATGCCAAGGTTCGGATAGGCGTTGGCTGCAGCCTGAATCGGTCCGATGGAAGATGCATGATCTCCTCCAAGGGATAGCAGATATTTGCCCTTGCCGATAACTTCGTCTGCGGCTTTTTTCATCTGCTTAACAGCCTGATCCGGTCTGTCTTCAGGGATCAGCGGGGGCAGGGTGTGTATTTTGAGCAACCCCCAATCCAATAAGGTTTCTTCATCGATCCGTTCCAGTTGAATCGATGACTCTATGATATGAATGGGTCCGTGTTTGCTTCCGGTACCGTATGAAGGGGCGAATTCATAACAGAGCGGCAGGATGACGATATCAGCACTATCGAAAGAGGTGGCTGGGACTTCTTCTCCGCCGAAACGGCTTCTAATCTCTTGTGGGATCATTATTTTACAAATATTGCAGCCGCAATTACCGTGGTCCAGAGGTTTCCTTCGGCACCCAGGGATGCCTGGCTGATATGCTGGGATTCAACGATTTTGCCTGACATCTCATAGATATCTCTTCGTTCGTCATAATCCTTATCCGGATCGAATTCGATACCGAGGGTTGTGGCCAGCATTGAGGCTGCCAGATCTTCCGCATATTCACCGGCTTCGATTTCCGTCATGCCGTATCCATGGTGTTCGGAGAGATATCCGTACCGGCCATGTTCTGCCGGTATGGCCAAACCCACGCTGGCAACGATCCTTCTGCCGGGTTCCTGGCTTTCTTTTTTTGCCATAACGCAATGGATGATTTCACCGGGTTCAAGATGCTGCAGCCCTTCCTCAATATCGATGATTTGGCAGTGAGGCGGAAAAATGGATGAGACCGTCACGAGGTTCAGGTGTGCTATCCGCGCGTTTCGAAGGGCGTTTTCAAAGGACGCAAGCTTTTCCTTGTCTACGCCTGCTCCTTTAGTGAAAAACAGATAACGTGGTACGTACATGGCTTCTTACTCCCGGCAATACTCAATATGCTTGACTGTTCGCTGCTGCTACAAGTTGATCCTTCTAATGGGCAGCGAACATTTTGTCAAACAAAAATAATATCCCGCCTCACCGGTTAGGACGCACAAATGGTCAGGTTTTTTGATTCTGTTTGCGCAGGAATGCTTCCAGATCTTCCCTCAGCGGCATGGATGTTTGCGCCCCTTTTTTCGTTACACACAGCGCCCCTGCACCGTTGGCGAAATTGATGGCCGTTTCCAATGGTTTACCCTCGGCAAGAGCCACAGCCAGTGCGCCATTGAAAGCATCTCCGGCGGCCGTACTGTCGATACTTTGAATTTTATATCCCGGAAAATGCCGGAATCGATCGCCGTCATATAGAAAAGCGCCCCGGCTCCCTGCCTTGCACATCACGGCATTTACCCCTGTTAACTCGAACAGTGCACGGCATGCCGCCTGAATTTCGTTTTCGGTTTCCGTGCTCCTGCCGGTGAGCCGATGCAGTTCGTGTTCATTGGGGGTGATCAACTCCAGGCGGTTTGTAGGAAAATGTTCCAGCGAACGAACCGGAGCAGGATCTAATATCACTTTTGGATAACCGGAAGGGAGACGGTCAAGGAGATAGCTCATGGTGTCCAAGGGTATTTCAAGCTGAAGCAGAAGCCAGCGGGATTCGCTAATCTTTCCAATCACCCCATCAATATATTCTTTATCGATTCGACCATTGGCTCCGGCAATTATAGCAATGGAATTTTCTCCATGGGCGTCCACCCAGATATGGGCCATGCCGGTGGGGGGCGCCGATAAAAACAGGAGATCTTCTGTTTCCACATGGCTCTCGTTCAAAGATAGCAGGAGGCGCTCCGCAAACATGTCTTTACCCAAGGCACCGAACATAGAGACACGTGCCCCGAGCCTTCCGCAGGCAGCCGCTTGATTCGCCCCTTTGCCCCCGGGAAACTGATCAAAGGATCGGGCCACAACGGTTTCCCCTTGTTCCGGGAATCGGTCCATTTGGGTGACCAGGTCGATATTCAGGCTTCCCAGAACCGAAATCAGCGGGTAATCATGGCCCATATTCATATCGCATTCTCCCTGAATTCCTTGATCTGGTTATATAGAAAGCGCAAGTTGAGGCATTTCGGCTTTGAAGATAATCCGATTTGTCCTGCATGCCCCGTGGAATGCGTGCTTTGTTTCACCGGGGTAAATCCTGTATGATTGAACGCATCGTGTCAAGAGTGGAGAGCGGCAGGCCGGTTGGCAGGATGTCTCCGTGGTCCGGCTCTCTCCATGACAATCACACGCGCATGAATCGGATCATCTCCAAAACCTATTCTTGTAAGCAACTTGGGCTTTGTGCATAACCGCAAATAAAAATAATGACATGAACTTGTTTTGTGACGCATAATGCCTTAAATTCACAATTAAGAACTTTATTAGCGGGTCGGCCGGTGTCTAGTCGAACAATCGAAGAAAGGGGATAGACAATGAAAGCAAGAAACAGAGTTATAAGTATCAGTATCATCCTGGTTTGCCTCAGCATGATAACCGTCGGATGCCTGACATCAAAAGCTCAAAAAGGAACAGCAGCAGGGGCTGCCGGCGGGTCATTGGCAGGACTTGCCATCGGTTCTCTGTCCGGAAACGCCGGTACCGGTGCCGCCATCGGTGCGGTTGCAGGAGCGGCTCTGGGTTATGTTGTCGGCAACGAGAAGGACAAAGAAGATGCAAAGAAGGAGGCGGAACGGGAACGCGCAGCCCTGGAAAAATCACGGATCACCAACGATTCCAAGACCGCCTACAATGAAAAAGACAGCAATCCGCTGGTGGGAACGTCGTGGCGCATTGTGAGCATCAAAAGCCCGAGACCCATTCCTGAATATAGCGACATGGTGGTAACGTTTCAAACCAACACAAAGGTGACGACTTTGACGGTGTTGAAAGACGGAAAAACCACCACAAAGACCAATCCATACCGTGTCGTGGGAGATGTTTTGATTTTAACGGATTCCGTAAAAAACGCCATGATCAACACGAAATACAGTATCAAAGGAAAGCAGATGTCCATCGTAGGCGAGGGCTGGAATATCGTCATGGAAAAAACATAGGAGTCCGACTATCCCTATATTGCAAATGTGAGAGATGAATTCTTACAATGAACCAGCACGAATCAGCCAAGGAAGTTGCCAGGTGCGGTGAAATAAAAACCCGGTCGGTTTCATGGTCATTGTACAGACCGGGTTAAAGGGTATTAGCGATCGTTATGCGGCTGCTTCCTCGCCCACCATTTCAATGGCTTTCTTCGGGCAGATGTCGATGCAGGTGTGGCAGCCCTGACAGAGTTCAGCGCTGATCTCGACTGCTGCATCCGTGAGAACGATGGCGTTGCATTGCCCAACCTCTACACAGAGTCCGCAGGCGTTGCATTTTTCAGGATCCACCTGGGCATAGCCCGCCCATACCGTCAAATCTGCGGCTGTTGCAATTTCTTTGAGGAGAAGATCCCGCATGTCTCTTGCGGACTTAAATCCCATTTTGTCCATGTAATCCTTAATGGATTTCATCCATTTTTCAAGGAACCCGTACCCGCTGGTCATGGTTTTCGTGCACACGCCGATGGTATCGGCGCCGCACATGATCATCTGAACGGCATCCTGCCATCTGGCAATTCCTCCGGTACCGATGACATGGGGTTCCGGTCCGTTCAAATTCCGAATTTCATAAACATCCCTGAGGGAGAGCGGCAAAATCCAGGGACCGGAGAGACAACCCATGGTATTTTCCCCCTGAAGCGGGTATATGGATTTTTTATAGTTCCAGATATCCACCGGGGCTATTCCCAGCCGGTTGGCAACGTCGCACACTGCATTTGCTCCGGCATCATAGGCGGCTT